>JBGSBH010000168.1:0-5287 GCA_041730635.1 Cypionkella sp. | reverse complement strand
GTTTTTTATCCGAACAGGAGCCAGCCGAGCGCGAGCGCGGCCGCCAGCCAGGTGAGCGCGATCGCCCATGCGGCGCGGCGCGAGACCGGCTGCCGGGCGAGCCGCGCCGCTTCCGCGCGGTATTCGACGAGAAGCGCCGGCGGAACCAGCCGCAGCACCGCCCACACCCCGAGCGGCACGATCAGCAGATCGTCCAGCAGCCCGAGCACCGGGATGAAGTCGGGGATCAGATCGATCGGGCTGAAGGCATAGGCGGCGACGACGCCCGCGAGCAGCTTGGCAGCCAGCGGCGTGCGCGGGTCGCGGGCGGCGATCCACAGCGTCAGCGCCTCGCGCTTAAGCGCCTGACTCGCTCTCGAACCCTCTGCTTCGTCATTGCGAGCGGAGCGAAGCCATCCATCTCCGGACCTGGATTGCCGCGTCGCCCTCGGCTCCTCGCAATGACGAAAGTTTCTGCATAGCGCTGACCCTGTTCAGCCAGCGAGCGCCGCCCTGACGAAGTCGGCCGCCCGCTCGCCGATCATGATGCTCGGCGCGTTGGTGTTGCCCGAGACCAGCCGCGGCATGATCGAGGCGTCGGCCACCCACAACCCGTCGATCCCGCGCGCTTTCAGCTTTGGGTCGACCACGCTGCCCTCGTCGGCGCCCATGCGGCAGGTGCCGACCGGGTGATACACGGTATCGGCGCGGTTGCGGATCAGCTCGTCGAGCGCGGCGTCGTCGCGCAGATCGATCGGGTAGCGGTCGCGCGGCGCGTAGGCTGCGAGCGCGGGCGATTCGACGATCCGGTGAGTCAGCCGAACGCCGGCGCGCAACGTCGCCATGTCGCGCTCGTTGGCGAGGAAGTTCGGATCGATCGCCGGCGCGAGGCGCGGATCGGCACCGGCGAGGCGCACCGTGCCGCGGCTTTCGGGCCGCAGCACGCAAGCGTGGACCGAGAAGCCGTGCCCTTTCACCTTGGTGCGCCCGTGATCTTCCAGCATCCCGGGCACGAAATGCCACTGCACGTCGGGCGCCGGGGCGCCAGGGATGACGGTCCAGAACCCGCCGCTCTCGGCGAACGGGGTGGTCATGATCCCCGTCCGCGAGCGCCGATGCTCGAGCACCGCCTTCGCCATCCGCCAGGTGCCCGCCAGGCTGTCGCCGAAGAAGTCGCGGCTGTCGGTCTCGAAGCTCGATACGTAGTCGATGTGGTCCTGCAGGTCGCTGCCCACCGCCGGCCGGTCGAGCGCGACCTCGATCCCGTGATCGCGCAGGTGCGCGGCCGGGCCGATGCCCGACAGCATCAGGATCTGCGGGCTGCCGAATGCGCCGGCCGACAGCACGACCCCGCCGCGGGCGCGCACCGTCCGCTGCCGGTCGCCGGCGAGATAGGTCGCCCCGACGACGCGCCCGTCCTCGATCTCCAGCCGCTTGACGACCACCCCGATGCGCACGTCGAGGTTGCGGTTGCCGCGCAGCGGCTCGACGTAGGCGCGCGCGGCCGACCAGCGCTCGCCGCCCTTCTGCGTCACCTGGTAGAGCCCGAACCCTTCCTGCCGCGCGCCGTTGAAGTCGGCGTTGCGCGGGAGCTGGAGCTGCGCCGCGGCTTCGACGAAGGCGACGCTGCCGGGGTTGGCGTGCTTCTGGTCGCAGACGTTGAGCGGGCCATTCGCGCCATGGAATTCGTCCGCCCCGCGCTCGTTGTGCTCGGCGCGCTTGAAGTAGGGCAGCACGTCGTCGTAGGCCCAGCCGGTGCAGCCGAGCGCGGCCCAGTTGTCGTAATCCCACTTGTTGCCGCGGATGTAGATCATCGCGTTGATCGCGCTCGACCCGCCGAGCCCGCGGCCGCGCGGCTGGTAGCCGATCCGGCCATTGAGACCCTTCTGCGGGACGGTGTCGTAGCGGTAGTTCGACTTGTCGCCAATGAACGGCATGAAGCCCGGCGTGGTGATCTTGATCGTGTTGTTCCGCCCGCCGGCCTCGAGCAGGCACACGCTCTTGCCGCTTTCGGCGAGCCGCCCGGCGACCGCGCTGCCCGCGCTGCCGCCGCCGATGACGATGATGTCGAAGGTGTCCATGTGACCCAGCCTCTCCTTTACGGAAAGGTTAGGCAGCCTCGCGCGTCGGGGCAATCGGGTTTTCGACAGCAACCGAACTCCGCCGGGCTTCCCACCGCGCGCGGATCATCTCGCTAGTCTCGCGGCTGCCGTCGGGCGTCCAGCCGGGCGGACGGATGAGGTAGCCGAGCTTGTGCTTCCACGGCGCGAGCCAGACATCCCGGGCGATGCCGATCCATTCGTGAAACACGCTGTAGAACAGGTTGAACGTGCCCAGTTGCCGCACGATGCCGTAGCGAATGCGCTCCTCCTCCGGGCGCTCTTCCTCGAACGTGCCGAACAGCTTGTCCCACACGATGAACACCCCCGCATAATTGCGGTCGAGGTAACGCGGGTTGGTCGCGTGATGCACCCGGTGGTGGCTCGGCGTGTTCATCACCGCCTCGAACCAGCGCGGCAGCTTGCCGATCGCCTCGGTGTGGATCCAGAACTGGTAGATCAGGTTGAACCCGCCGCAGATCGCGATCATCGCCGGGTGGAAGCCGATCAGGATCAGCGGCATCTTCAGCACGAACAGCAGCGTGAAAAAGCCCGTCCACGTCAGCCGCAGCGCGGTGCTGAGGTTGTAGTGCTGGCTCGAGTGATGGTTGACGTGGCCGGCCCAGAACCACCGTACCCGATGGCCCAGGCGGTGCACCCAGTAATAGGCGAGATCGTCGAGCACGAAGCATAGCGCCCACGCCCACCACGCCCCGGGCAGTTCGATCGGGACGTCGAACAGCCGGAACTGCCAGACCCACAGGAATGCGGCGAACACCACCCCGGCGCTGAGCAGCCCTGCCAGCGTGCTGCCGAGCCCGAAGGCGAGGCTGGTGAGCGTGTCGCGCGCCTCGTAGGCCTCCCGCTTCAGCCGGCGGGCCCACAGCATCTCGATCAGCACGAGCGCCACGAAGCCGGGGACGGCGTAGTCGACAGGGGAGAAATCGGGCATCGCGCAGGCCTTATAGCCGCCTCAGGCTCGCCGCCCAAGCGGGTGCGGCCTCGCCCAGGTCGAGCGTCACTTCCCCGAACCGGCGATCGCTGGTGCCGACGACGAGCAGGTGGCGGTCGAGCCGCACGTGCGCGTAGCTATCGAGCAGCCGGGCGGCGAAGTGCGCGCCGTGGCGCTTGAGCAGCATCACGCGGCCTTGCGCGTCGCGCGCCAGCGCGCCGAGCCCGGCGCGGTCGATCGCCAGCTCGACGGGGTCGAACCCGCACAAAGCCTCTTCGGCGAGCTCGCGCAGGTGCGCCTCGCTCTCGATGCGCCGGTCGCCGCCGAGGCCGAGCTTGAGCGCGAGCCAGGCGAGCGCGAGGATCGCCAGCAGCGAGCCGCCGAACTGGATGAGCTTGCCGGTCACCGCCCGATCGATGCCATAGCCGCCGCAGTCCGCCAAGCAGGCTTGCGCCGGCGCCGGCCGGGCCGCTAGGCTTGGCCGACCAGGGAGAGATTATCGATGCTTAGCCGCTCCGCCGCGCTCGCCGCCGTCCTCTTCGCCGCCGCGCCGGCCGCGGCCGAGGCGCCCGATCCGATCGCGCTGGTCGATGCCCGCGCGGCCGATACGGCGCGGGTGGCGCGGCAGATCTGGGAATGGGCCGAAGTCGGTTATCAGGAGGAAAAATCGAGCGCGTTGCTCGCTGCCGAGCTGCAGAAGGCTGGGTTCAAGGTCACCCGCGGGGTCGCCGGCATTCCCACCGCGTTCGTCGCCGAATGGGGCAGCGGGGGCCCGGTGATCGGGGTGCTCGGCGAATTCGATGCGCTGCCCGGAATCAGCCAGGATGCGGTGGCGGTGCGCGATCCGGTCGAGGGCAAGCACGCCGCGCACGCCTGCGGGCACAACCTGTTCGGCGCCGGCTCCGCCACCGCGGCGATCGCGATCAAGCGCTGGCTGGAAGCGAGCAAGACCCCCGGGCGCATCCGCTTCTACGGCACCCCGGCGGAAGAGGGCGGCTCGGGCAAGGTCTACATGGTGCGCGAAGGGCTGTTCGACGACGTCGACTTCGCGATTCACTGGCACCCCGGCGACCGCAACAGCGCGGCCGCCCAGACCAGCCTCGCCAACCGGTCGGCCAAGTTCCGCTTCAAGGGCCGTTCGGCGCACGCCGCGGGCGCGCCCGAGCAGGGCCGCAGCGCGCTCGACGGGGTCGAGGCGATGAACATGATGGTCAACCTGATGCGCGAGCATACGACGATGGATTCGCGCATCCACTACGTGATCACCGAAGGCGGCAGCGCGCCCAACGTGGTGCCCGACGAGGCGGAAGTGTTTTATTACGTCCGCCATTCGAAGACCGACGAGGTCGAGGCGATGTGGACCCGGCTCGAGGCCGCGGCGAAGGGCGCGGCGATGGGCACCGGCACCGAGGTCGCCTGGGAGGTGATCCACGGCAACAACCCGCTGCTGGTCAACGAGACGCTGGCGAAGATGATGGATGCCAAACTGCGTGGGCTCGGCGGGCTGACGCTGACCGCGGAAGAGACCGCGTTCGCGCGCGAGATCGGCAAGACGCTCGCCGCGCCCAAACCGCTCGCCTCGGCGGGTGAAGTCCAGCCCTATGGCAAGACGCTCGGCTACGGCTCGACCGATGTCGGCGACGTCTCGTGGGCCACCCCGACCGTCGGCCTCAGCACGGCGACCTGGGCGCCGGGCACGCCGTCGCACTCGTGGCAGTCGGCGGCGGCCAGCGGCACTTCGCTCGGCTTCAAGGGCGCGCAGCTCGCCGCCAAGGCGATGACGCTGGCGGCGATCGAGCTCTACACCGACCCCGCGCTGCGCCAGGCGGCGCGGGCGGAATTCGACCAATCGCGCGGGCCGGGCTACCAGTACAAGTCGCTGCTCGGCGACCGCAAGCCGCCGCTCGATTACCGCAACTGATCCTTCGAGACGGGTTCTCAACCTGCGGTTTCGATCCCGCTACTGCATGCCCTTTTATAATTATAGTACCATTAACAGAAAAGATGGGTTAATTACGCCACCACTTAACCTAAAAGGTTTCAGCAATATTAATGTCACCTTTAAACATGCCTATGCTAAATTTAATGATGCAGACGCACCAGACTCATTGAAGTTTTACATTTCAACCGATTGTGGTTCAAACTGGACGTTACTTCCAGGAGGGGGAGGAATTACAACCACACATGCTTCCTCTATTTCAGAATTTGAACCCGCTACTTCCGCTGATTGGTGTTCAACCACCTGTTACACACTCAA
>JBGSBH010000167.1:0-5299 GCA_041730635.1 Cypionkella sp. | reverse complement strand
GACCTGTTCGTCGGCATCGATACCGGCCACCGGGATCACGAGTTTGCCCGGCCGCGCCGCGCGCGCGGCGCTCTCCGAAGGTGCGGGCTCGGCGGGTCGTGGCGGCTCGCCCGCGGGTCTCCCGCCCATCCCGCCCTGCGTCGCGATGCCGCCGAGACGGCTGCTCGCGCCGCTCAGCAAGGTCTCGCCGCCGACGATCCACACCGCGCTCGTCAGGGTCGCGGTGACCGCGATCGTCAACAGCCGATCGAGCACCGCGAGCGCCATGTCAGGCGATGAACTCCACTTTCGTGCCCGCCTTGACCATCTGCGCGAGGCGAGCCGCATCCCAGTTCGTCAGCCGCACGCAGCCGCTGCTCTGCGCGCGGCCGATCGTCTGCGGCTCGGGGGTGCCGTGGATGCCGTAGTGCTCCTTGCTGAGGTCGATCCACACCACGCCCACCGGGCTGTTGGGGCCCGGAGGCAGCTTCTGCTTGCCGCTGTCGTCCTTCTTGCCGAGCAGCTCGGGATCGTAGTTGAACGGCGGATTGGGCGCCTTGCCGTTGATCTTCCAGTTGCCGAGCGGCAGCGGGAACCGGCTCGAGCCCGACGAGACGGTGAACAGCGCGACCAGCTTGCCGGCCTCGTCGTAGGCCTTCAGGGTGCTGTCGCTCTTGCTCACCACCACCTTGGCCACCTGGGGCTGCTCGGTACCGACGCCGAGGCTGACCAGCGTCTGCTGCCAGTCGGGATCGTCGACCGCGTTCGGCGCGATGCGGTCGCCGCCGATGTTGGGCACGCGGATCAGCTGGCCGGGCGCGAAAACCGATGGCGGCGGAGCTTCCGCCGAAGCGCCTTCGCCGGCGGTCTGAGCCGCGCTTGGCGTGGGGCTCGGCGAAGCCGTCGCGGTGGGCGACGCGGTCGCGCTCGGCGAAGCGGCCGGCCCGCCGGCGTGGTCGCCGGCTTTCATCCCCGCAGGGCGTCCCCCGGGGTTGAGTGCCTTCAGCACGTCCATCGTAGTGTGGAAGCGTTCGGCGAGCCGCTCGTCGAGGGTTTCGTAGCCCAGTCGCTCGAGCTTGGCCTGGTCTTCCGCGTCCTCGGGGATCCGCGCGTACTCGAGCGTTCCCCAGTCTTCCGGAATGCGCACCACCCGGGTGGCCGGGATCTTCTGCCACTGCGCAAGCCTGGCCTGGGTCGCCTCGTCGAGCTTGCCGGTCACGTCGAGCCCGTTGGCTTCCTGGAAGCCTTCGAGCGCGTTTTCGGTGGAAAGGCCCATCTTGCCGTCGATCACTCCGGGACCGAAGCCGAGCCGGTCGAGCACCACTTGCGCCTGCATGATCGGGCGCGGCTCGCTGTCGGGAATATTGGGAACGTCGCCCGCGGTGTCCGCGCCGTCGTGCGAAGCCATGGTGTCGGCGAGGTTCTCGGTGGTGGCGTTGGCGCTTTTGTCCGCCCCGCCTTCGTCGGCGTAACGATCGGTGCCGTTCAGCCCGCAGGCGGCGAGAGCGAGTAAAGATGCGGCGGCGATGATCGTGCGCACGTGCAAGTCCCCTGGCAGCGGGACGCAACCCGTCCCCTGGCCGGCGAAACGGGCGAGGGGCCGAAAATATCCGCTATGTTAGTGCTCGAGCGGCGGCGCGCCGGCGATCGCCGCGTGAAACGCTTGGACGTTGGCCGCCGGGTCGCCCTGCCACACCCCCGCCGAGACGGCGAGGAAGTCCGCCCCGGCGGCGACCAGCGGCGTGCAGTTGGTAGGGGTGATCCCGCCGATCGCCACGCAGGGGATCTCGAACAGGCGCTGCCACCAGGAAAGCAGCTCGGGCGCGGGGCGATGCTCGCTCGGCTTGGTGAGGCTGGGAAAGAACGCGCCGAACGCGACGTAATCGGCCCCGGCCTCCCCTGCTTCCATCGCCAGGTGGCGGCTGGCGTGGCAGGTGACGCCGATCTGCGCTTCGCGGCCGAGCGCCTCGCGCGCCGCGCGCACGTCGCCGTCGGACTGGCCCAGGTGGACGCCGTCGGCGCCGATCCGCTTGGCGAGCGGCACGCTGTCGTTGACGATGAAGGCGCAATCTTGCGCTTTGCACAGCTCCTGCAACGGGCCCGCAAGCCGCGCGCTTTCGTGCTGGTCGAGCCCTTTCACGCGAAATTGAAACGCGGCGATCGGCCCGCCCGCGAGCGCCGCTTCGAGCCGCGCGGGAAAGGCGCCGCCGACCTCAAGCGGCGAGATCAGATAGAGCTGGCACGAAGGTGCCGAATGAGCATTTTCGCCGGTGTGGTCGTGCACGCCCCGCCCCCTGCTGATTTCCGGGCCGCGCCGGTGCGGATCGGCTGCTCCGGCTGGATGTACAAGCACTGGCGCTGGCTGTTCTATCCCGACAAGCTTCCCGTCAAGCGCTGGTTCGCCTTCTACGCCGAGCGCTTCGACACGGTGGAGATCAATAACAGCTTCTACCGGCTGCCGAAGCCGGAGACTTTCGCCGCCTGGCGCGATCAGGCGCCGGCGGGGTTCGCCTATGCGGTCAAGGCCAACCGCTATCTGACCCAGGCGAAGAAGCTCGCTGACTGCGCGGAGCCGATGGCGCGGATGATGGCCGCGATCGCGCCGCTGGGGACCGCGCTCGGCCCGATACTCTACCAGTTGCCGCCGCGTTTCGCGCTGAACCTCGAGCGGCTCGAGAGCTTTCTCGGCTTGCTCCCCTCCGGGTACGAACACGTATTCGAATTTCGCGACCCGAGCTGGTACTGCGCGCCGGTCTACGACGCTCTCGCCCGGCACGGCGCCAGCCTGTGCCTCCACGACATGCCGCGCTCGGCGACTGTGCGCCGCGCGGCCGGCCCGGTCGCCTACGTCCGCTTCCACGGCGCGGGCGGCAAATACGTCGGCCGCTATGCTGGCAACGTGCTGGCCGGGTGGGCCGAGTGGCTCGCGGCCGAAGCGCGCGGCGGACGGCCGGCATGGGTCTATTTCAACAACGACATCCACGGCCACGCGATCGACGACGCGCTGGCCTTTCGCGCGATGGTGCGCCACGCCCTCGGCTGAACGCCGTGCTCAGGTCACGCTGGCAGCGTGGATCTGGTCGATTGCCGACCCGAGCGTCGCGTCGAACTCCTCGTCGCTCTGCGACGCGCGCAGTTCCTGCAGCAGCCCGCGGCTGAAGCTCGCGATCATGCCCCGGTTCTCGGCCAGCTTCGCGCACGCCTCTTCGGTCGAATAGCCGCCCGACAGCGCCACCACGCGCAGCACCTTCGGGTGCCCGATCAGCGGCGCGTAAAGGTTCGCCTCGGCGGGGATCGACAGCTTGAGCATGATCTGCCGGCCTTCGGGCAGCGCCTCGAGCTGTTCCTGGATGGCGGCAAGCAGCACTGCTTCGCCCTCGGCGCGGTCGGCGGCCTTGATGTCGTACTCGGGCTCGAGGATGGGCATCAGGCCCTGGGCGAGGATCCGCCGGCCCTCCTCGAACTGCTGGCGCACGATCGCCCGGATGCCCGCAGCGTTGCTGGACTTGATGACGCTGCGCATCTTGGTGCCGAACACGCCCTTGGCATTGGCCCGGTCGAGCAGGCTCTCGAGATCGGGCATCGGCTTCATCAGTTGGACGCCGTCGGCCTCGTCCTCGAGGCCCTTGTCGACTTTGAGGAAGGGGACGATGCCGCGCTCCTTGAGCCGTTCGGGCACCGGCTTGCCGCCGCTTTCCCCGTCCATCGTCTTTTCGAACAGGATCGCGCCCAGCACCTTGCCGCTGCCGAAGCACGGGCTTTCGATGATCCGGCTGCGCATCTGATGGATCAGCGCGAACATCTCGTCGTCGTTCGACCAGCTGCCCGCCTCGATCCCGTATCCGGTCAGCGCCTTCGGGGTCGACCCGCCCGACTGGTCGAGCGCGGCGATGAAGCCCTCGCCGGTGGCGATGCGGTCGGTCATTTCCTGAAAGTTCATTGCGTTACCCTGTCTGGTTGAAACTGTTCGTCAGCTGCGCTGGCCGACCTTGCGGATGATGCCGGTGAAGGTGAAGACGGGCTTGCCATCGGCGGTGATGGTCCCGCGGACGAATACCGTCTTGCCGCCCGCGCGGGTCACTTCGCCGCGGGCCTCTATCCATTGCCCGGCGCGCGAGGGATCGAGGAAGTCCGACGTCATCGACAGCGTCACCGCGTGCGCGCCGCCGAGCTCGCGATGCGCGATCGAGAACAGCGCGAAATCGGCGAAGGTCATCAGGCATCCGCCATGCATGAACCCGCCGCCGTTCATGTGCCGCTGCTCCGCGCGGAAAGCGCACACCGCGTCGCCGTTCTCGTCGTAGCGGAAGTAGAACGGCCCGGCGTGACTCTCGAACGCGTCGTGCGGCCAGTTCTGCCACCCGGCGAACTCGCCCTGCTCCACCACCAGCGGCCCGCGGGGGGCCGGCGACCCGGCTTCGTCTCTCATCGCTCGAGCGCCTTGACCCCGGGAAGCTCGCGCCCCTCCATCCATTCGAGGAACGCGCCCCCGGCGGTCGAGACGTAAGTGAACGCCCCGGCCACCCCGGCATGGTTGAGTGCCGCCACCGTGTCCCCCCCGCCGGCCACCGAAACCAGGCTGCCGTCTTCGGTGAGCGCGGCGGCGGTGCGCGCCAGGGCAACCGTGGCGGCATCGAACGGCGGCGTCTCGAAGGCGCCCAGCGGGCCGTTCCACACCAGCGTGCGGCAGGTCTTGAGCACGTCGCCCAGCGCCTCGACCGCTTGCGGGCCGACGTCGAGGATCATTTCGTCGCGAGCGACTTCGTGGACGTTGCAGGTGCGCAAGCTGGCCGGATGAGCGGCGAACTCGGTCGCCACGACGACGTCATAGGGCAGATGCACGGTGCAGCCGGCGTGCTCGGCCCGGTCCATGATGGCGTTGGCGGTGGCGGCGAGATCGTGCTCGCACAGCGATTTCCCGACATCGATCCCGCGCGCGGCGAGGAAAGTGTTGGCCATGCCCCCGCCGATGATCAGGTGCTGCACCCGGCCGACGAGGTTCTCGAGCACCGCCAGCTTGGTCGATACCTTCGCCCCGCCAACGACGGCGGCGACCGGGGCCTGGGGATTGCCCAGCGCCGCGTCGAGCGCCCGCAACTCCTTTTCCATCGCCCGCCCGGCGTAGGCCGGCAGCAGGTGGGCAAGGCCCTCGGTGGTCGCGTGGGCCCGGTGCGCGGCGGAAAAGGCGTCGTTGACGTAGAAGTCGCCGTGCGCGGCGATCGCGCGGGCAAACGCGGGATCGTTGGCCTCCTCGCCCGGCCAGAAGCGGACGTTGTCGAGCAGCCCGATGTCGCCGGGGCGCAAGATGGCGAGCGACTGC
>JBGSBH010000166.1:0-5300 GCA_041730635.1 Cypionkella sp. | reverse complement strand
TAGAGACGCTTCAAGTCCCAGTGTTTGTGCTACTGCTGATGCTAGTGGTAGTGCTGTCGGCGGTGCCAGACCAGCCGGAGCGACTGATGCCGATCGACCCGACCCTGCCGTACGATGAAGCCAACGTGTTCGCCAAGATCCTGCGCGGCCAGATCCCTTCGCGCCGGGTCTACGAGGACGAGTGGGCGCTCGCCTTCCACGACATCAATCCGCAGGCGCCGGTGCATATCCTGGTGATCCCCAAGGGTGCTTGGGTGAGCTGGGACGACTTCACCGCCGACGCCTCCGATGCCGAGATCGCGGGGTTCGCCCGCGCGGTCGGGCGCGTCGCGCGCGAGGCCGGGCTGGTCGCGCCCGGCTACCGGGTGCTCTACAACGTCGGCGCGCACGGCGGGCAGGAAGTGCCGCATCTTCACGCGCACGTGTTCGGCGGGCGGCCATTGGGGCGGATGATCGGCTGAGCCGGGGCCGGGGCGGGTTGCCACGCGAGTCGCCGGGCGGCTAAGGCCCCCGCCATGACCGCGACGCCCCCCATGCCCGGTGGCCTGATCGACGGGCCGCGCCACCTGTTCGCGGTGCGCGCCTATTACGAGGACACCGATCTTTCGGGCATCGTCTACCACGCCAACTACCTGCGCTGGTTCGAGCGCGCGCGGAGCGATCTCTTGCGCCTGCTGGCGATCGACCAGCGCGCCGCGGTCGAGGCGGGGGCGGGCGCCTACGCGGTCGCCGACCTCCGCATCCGCTACGCCCGCCCCGCGCGGCTCGACGACACGGTAGTGATCGAAACCCGCTGCGAGGAACTCGGCGCGGCGAGCGTGCGCATCCGCCAGCGGGCCGTCCGCCATGAAGATGGCCGCGACGGCGAGCTGATCGCCGAACAGGACGTGCGCGTCGGGTTCATCGACCCGGCGGGGCGCCCGCGCCGCCAGCCCGCCGAATGGCGCGCGGCGTTCGACCAATTCGCCCAAGGAACCCGATGACCGACCTTACGCTGCTTGCCGCCGCCGCCGCGGCGCCCACCCGGCTCGATCCGCTCGAACTGTTCCTTCAGGCCGATATCGTCGTCCAGGCGGTCATGCTCGGGCTGCTGCTAGCGAGCGTGTGGACCTGGATGATCATCGTCGGGTTCTCGCTCAGAATGAAAGCGGCGCGGCGCGCCAACGCCCACTACGAGACCGCCTTCTGGCAGGCCGAGAGCTTCGACGGGCTCGCCGGCGGCAAGGGCAAGAAGGACATCGCCAGCGCGCGGGTTGCCTCGGCGGCGATGCGCGAATGGAAGCATTCGGTGAAGGGCGGGCGGGTGCCCGATCGCGAAGGGCTGCGCGCGCGGCTCGCCGCGGCGATGGAGAGCCAGGTCGCGACCGAAGCCGACGAGCTGTCGAACCGGCTGAACTTCCTCGCTACCGTCGGATCGGTCGCCCCGTTCGTCGGCCTGTTCGGCACCGTCTGGGGGATCATGAACAGCTTCTTCCAGATCGGCCAGCAGCAGAATTCCTCGCTCGCGGTGGTCGCGCCGGGGATCTCCGAGGCGCTGTTCGCGACCGCGATCGGGCTGTTCGCGGCGATCCCCGCGGTGATCGCCTACAACCGCTTCAGCCACGCGGTGAACGCGTTCGAGGCGCGGCTGCAGCGCTTCGCCGACCGCTTCCACGCCAGCCTCAGCCGCGAGGTGGAGGGACTGTGATGCTGTCCTTCGAGACGCCTTCAGCCGAAGGCTTCAGGCTCCTCAGGACGGACGGGGCGGGCGAAAGCTCCGTTCGTCCTGAGGAGGGGCTGAGCGCAGCGAAGCGCCGTCTCGAAGGACGGGGGCGCTGATGGCCTTCACTTCTCCCACCCGCCGCCGGCGGGGGCGCGCGCCGATGGCGGAGATCAACATCACCCCGCTGGTCGACGTGATGCTGGTGCTGCTGATCATCTTCATGGTGACCGCCCCGCTGCTCACCGCCGGGGTCCCGGTCGAGCTGCCCGACAGCCGCGCCAACGCGCTCGACCAGACGCCCGAGCAGGTGACCATCTCGATCGACCGCGGCGGCGCGATCTATCTTGGCGAGGACCGCGTCGCGCCGGGCGGGCTGGCCGATGCGCTGGCCGCGCTCGCCGGCGGGGGCGAGCCGCCGCAAGTGACGCTGCGCGCCGACCGCGCGCTCGACTACGGGCGGGTGATGGCGGTGATGGGCGAACTGAACCGCGCCGGGTTCAACTCGATCGCGCTGGTCACCCAGGGTTCAGTCGAGGGTCCATAGCGGCGACTACGATGGTTTTCGATCATCTCCGGCGCGAAGAACGCATCGGCCTCGGCATCGCGGTGGCGCTGCACCTCGCTCTCGCGGCGGCGTTCCTGGTGCAGACGGCGCAGCGGCCGGCGATCCCGCCGCGCGAGACGATGACGGTGAGCCTGGCGAGCGAGGTCGGGCTCGAAGCCGAGGCGCCCGAGCCGGTGGCCGAGAGCCGCGCCGCGACCGCGCCGGTGCTGGCGCCCGAGCCCGCCCCGGTGGTCGAGCCCGAGCCCGCCCCGATGGTCGAGCCCCAGCCGGCGCCTGCGCCCGTGGTCGAGCCGCGCCCCGCGCCGCCCCGTCCGAAGCCGGTGCCGCGCGTCACTGCCGCGCCCCGGCCCAAGCCGAGCCCCGCGCCGGCCGCTACGCGCGCGCCCCGCCCCAAGGCCACCCAGGCGCCGGCACCGGCCCCGGCCGCGGCCTCCGCTACCCCCCGCCGCCGGCCCGAGGCGCCGAGCCGCGCCGCCGCCCGGCCGGCGGGCGGCAATCGCATCGGCAGCGACTTCCTCGCCGGCGCGGGCGAGAGCACCACCACGGCCGAGACCCGCGTCCCCGCCAGCCGGATCGGGGCCAGCGCCAAGGCGGGCCTGTTCCAGGCGATCGCCAGGGAGCTGCGGCCGAAATGGCAGCCGCCGAGCGGGCCCGAGGTCGAACAGCTCGTCACCAAGCTGCGCTTCCGGCTCAATCCCGACGGCAGCCTCGCCGGGTGGCCCGAGATGGTCCGCCAGAGCGGGGTCACCGACACCAACCGCCCGCAGGCCGGGCGCCACGCCGAACAGGCCATCCGCGCGGTGCAACTGGCCGCCCCGTTCGACTTGCCAGAGGAGTACTACGAGGCATGGAAGGTCGTGACGGTCGATTTCGATTGGAAGCTTGCCCAATGAGAAAAGTCTTCGCCGCCTGCCTGCTGTTCACCGCCGCTCCGCTGGCGGCGCAGGACCTCGGCCAGAAGCCGCCCGCCGACACCCCGGTCGTAACCACCGAGGAAGAAGGGCTGTCGGGCTCGGTCAGCTTCGAGGGCAATCTGGAGGACCTCGGGATCGCGATCCCCGCCTTCGCCACCGACCGCGAGGCGCCGACCGCGGCCAACGCCGGCGGCACCGGCGCGCTCGGGCGCGAGCTGGCGCAAGTGGTCTACAACGATCTGCGCAACAACGGCCTGTTCAAGCCGACCGGCCCCGCGGCGCTGCCGCGGCCGAGCTACGCCGAGATTACCGCGCCGGCCTGGGGCACCTGGCAGAGCCGGGGGGCCGAGATGCTGGTCGGCGGCTACGTGCGCGGGCAGGCGGACGGCCGGCTGACGGTCGGTTGTTATCTCTACGACGTCGCACTGCAGAAAGAGCTCGCCCGCGCCGGCTGGGTCGTGCCGCCGGTCGACTGGCGCCGCGCCGCGCACAAGTGCGCCGACCTCGTCTATTCGCGCCTCTCGGGTGAAAGCCCGTTCTTCGACAGCCGGATCGCCTACATCGCCGAGACCGGGCCCAAGAACGCGCGGGTCAAGCGCCTCGCGATCATGGACTCGGACGGGGCGAACCACCGCTTCATCACCACCGGCCGCGCGACCGCGCTGACCCCGCGCTATTCGCCCGACTACCGCAAGCTGCTCTACCTCTCGTATGTCGACGGCAATCCCCGGATCTACAGCTACGACATCGGCACCGGCCGGCAGACGCTGATCACCCAGAGCCGCAACCCGACGTTCGCCCCCCGCTGGTCGCCCGACGGCAGGTGGGTGCTCTATTCGATGGCGGTCAACGGCAATACCGACATCTACCGCGTCAGCGCCGAAGGGGGGGCGAGCACCCGGCTGACCGATACGCCGGGGATTGACATCGGCGGCTCGTACTCGCCCGACGGGCGCCAGATCGTCTTCGAAAGCGACCGTTCGGGCAGCCAGCAGTGCTACGTGATGAACGCCAACGGGTCGAACCAGCTGCGGATCAGCTTCGGCGGCGGGCGCTGCGCGACCCCCGAATGGAGCCCGCGCGGCGACCAGATCGCTTTCACCAACGCCAGCACCTTCAACATCGCGGTGATGTCGCCCTCGGGCGGCGGGGTGCGCACGCTCACCAATGGGTGGCAGGACGAGGCGCCGACCTGGGCGCCCAACGGGCGGGTGATCCAGTTCTTCCGCACCGAGCGCAATTCGGGCCGCACCGGCCTGTACCAGGTCGACCTGACCGGGCGGAACGAGCGCCGGCTGGCGACCCCGGTCGACGGGTCGGACCCCGCATGGGGGCCGATCCTGCCGTGAATTCTTTCAGATCAAACGACGGGTCGCACCGTTCGACGAATACCAAGGAGAGACCCATGGACCGCCGTTTCCTCGTCACCGCGCTGCTCGCGGGAACCGTAGCGCTCGCCGGGTGCAAGAAGGAGCCCCCCGCTTCGCTGCCGCCCGAGCCCGAGCCGACCGCGACCAGCGGGCCGGCGACCGGCGGCATGGATAGCGGCGCAGCGGTACCCGGCACCCAGGCGCACTTCGAGCAGGCGACGCAGGGCCAGAACGTGATCTATTTCGATACCGACCGCTTCAACATCGACAGCGCCGACGCCGCCGCGCTGCAGACGCAGGCGCAGTACCTCGGCCAGTATCCGCAGATCAGCGTCACCGTCGAAGGCCATGCCGACGAGCGCGGCACGCGCGAATACAACCTCGCGCTGGGCGAGCGGCGGGCGAACGCGGCGAAAAACTACCTCGTCAGCCTGGGCATCGCGGCGAGCCGGATCGCCACGGTCAGCTACGGCAAGGAGCGCCCGGTGGCGCTCGGTTCGACCGAGGCGGCCTGGGCGCAGAACCGCCGCGCGGTCTCGGTGGTGGTGAACTAGCGGAGATTGAAACCTGATCCTCAACCCGCTCACCCTGAGCTTGTCGAAGGGTGTTATGCCAAGGAATGACCAGAGCGCGGCGTCCTTCGACAGGCTCAGGACGAGCGGAACTTGCGTGTTTTAGCGCGGCAGGATCGTCGGCAGGGTCGGGAGCGAGGGTAATTCCGCTCCAGCCACCGCCGGAAGCGCCGCAGA
>JBGSBH010000165.1:0-5311 GCA_041730635.1 Cypionkella sp. | reverse complement strand
GTCGACGCTGACGAGCGAAGAGTTCGACGCACTCAGGCTGCGCGTCGAGGAACATGCGCAAACGGCGAGCGTGTTCGGCACGCTGACCCTGACCGCGATCCCGCCCGAGGACGAGGCGCTGCGCCCGGCCGTGCGGGCGATCGCCGCCGAGGCGGTGGCAGACCTGTCGCTCGAGCAGCGCGCGCGCACCTGGATGGGCTTCGCCCCCGCCTTCAGCCGCCGGCTGGGCGAAGCGGGGCTGCTCGGCCTGACGCTGCCGGCGGAGTACAGCGGCGGCGGGCGCGGGCCGTTCGCGCGCTTCGTGGTGGTCGAGGAGCTGCTCGCCGCCGGCGCCCCGGTGGCGGCGCACTGGATCGCCGACCGCCAGAGCGCGCCGCTGATCCTGCACTACGGCAGCGAGGCCCAGCGGCGCGAGTTCCTCCCGCGCATCTGCCGCGGCGAGGCGCTGTTCTGCATCGGCATGAGCGAGCCCGGCGCGGGTTCGGACCTCGCCGCGGTGCGCCCCCGCGCCGAGCGCATCCCCGCGGGCTGGCGGCTCAACGGCCAGAAACTGTGGACCACCGGCGCCCAGCACGTCGATTACATGATTGCGCTGGTGCGCACGGCGGGCGGGCCCGAGGATCGCCACGCCGGCCTGTCGCAGCTGATCGTTCCGCTGCGCAACCCGGGCGTGACGGTGCGCCCGATCGAGGACCTCGCGGGCGATGCTCATTTCAACGAGGTGTTCTTCGACGATGTCGAGCTGCCGCCCGAGGCGTTGGTCGGCGCGGAAGGGCAGGGCTGGGCGCAGGTCACCGCCGAGCTGGCGTTCGAGCGCAGCGGGCCCGAGCGCATCTATTCCAGCCTCGTGGTGTTCGATGCCTGGCTCACGCACTTGCGCGGCGCCGGCCGGGCCGATCATGCAACCGCCGCACTCGTCGGCGGTTTCGCCGCGCGGCTGGCGACGCTGCGGGCGATGTCGCTCGCCTGCACCGCGCGGCTCGCGGCGGGCGAAAGCCCGGTGGTCGAAGCCTCGCTGGTCAAGGACCTCGGCACCGCGCTCGAACAGGAGCTGCCGCTCGCCATCGCCGACGATCTCGCTGCGCACCGGGACGAGGCGGCCGATCCCGACCTCGTCGCCGCGCTGCGCTACCTGACGCTCGTGGCGCCGAGCTTCTCGCTGCGCGGGGGCACGCGCGAGATCCTGCGCGGGATCATCGCCCGCGGCCTGGGCCTGCGATGAGCGAGTATCTCGCCCCCTTCGAAGCCATGCTGGCCGCGCTGTTTCCGCCGGAGCGGGTGCGGGCGATCGACGGCGGGGCGGACTGGTCGCGCGAACGCGGCGAGGTCGAGCGCTCGGGTTTCCTCGATGCGCTGGCCGGCGAGGACCGGCTGCCTTTCGCTGTCGTGGCCGACTTGTGGCGCGCGATCGGAACTCACGCCGCGCCGCGCGAGATCGGCGAAGTCATGATCGAGCGCGCGGTGCCGGCTCCGGAAGACAGATCGAACGCCCGCGCGTTGCTGCTCGCCGCGGCGATGGCCGGCGCGGCCGGGCGCGTGCTCGAGCTGACCGTGGCTTACGCCGGGCAGCGCAGCCAGTTCGGCAAGCCGATCGGGCGGCAACAGGCGGTGCAGCAGCAGCTCGCGGTGATGGCCGAGCAGGTGACCGCGATGCGCCTCGCGGTGGAGCTGGCGGCGGCGGGCACAACGCCGTGGCCGAGCCCCGCTGCCGCCGCGCTCGCGAAGACGGTGGCGGCCACATACGCCCCGCTGGTCGCGAACACCGCGCACGCGGTGCACGGCGCGATCGGCATCAGCGCCGAGCACGATCTTCCGCTGTTCACCCGCCGGCTGCACGCCTGGCGGCTCGAGGGCGGCGGCGAAAGCCTCTGGGCGCGCCGGCTCGGCAAATCGCTGCTGGCTTCGCGCCGGACGACGCTCGACTGGATGCGGGCGGAGCTTTTCGCCTGAGGAGTCATTGTCCTCTCGCAACCGCTGCCGAGGGAGACGACGATGACGCCGCGCTGGCCGGAAATCCTGTGGATCGTGCGCCACGGCCAGAGCGCCGGCAACGTCGCCCGCGACAGCGCGCACGCGAGCGGAGCGCTGCGCATCGACCTCGAGCACCGCGATGTCGACGTGCCCCTGTCGGAGCTCGGCCGCGAGCAGGCCGCTTCGCTCGGCAAATGGTTCGCGCGCCGGCCGGAGCGGCCCGAGGTGATGCTCGCCTCGCCCTATGTTCGCGCGGTGCAGACCGCTGAAATCTTTCGCGAGCACGGCGGGTGCGAGCCCGACGAATGCATCTGCGCCGACGAACGGCTGCGCGAAAAGGAATTCGGCATCCTCGACGGATTGACCACGCAAGGCATTCGCGAATTCCAGCCCGACCAGGCCGAGTTCCGCCGCCTGCTCGGCAAGTTCTACCACCGGCCGCCCGGTGGGGAGAGCTGGTGCGACGTGATCTTCCGCCTGCGGGCGCTGATGGACACCGTCTCGCTCCACTATGGCGGGCGGCGGGTGATGATCGTCGCGCATCAGGTCGTCGTCCTGTGCTTGCGCTACATCATCGAGAACATGTCGGAAGCGGAGATCTTGGCGATCGACAAGCTCGGCGATGTCGGCAACTGCGCGGTGACCGAATACCGCTTCGATCCCGCTGCGGGAAAGGACGGCGGGCTGCATCTCGCCGCCTACAACGTGACCGCGCCGCTCGAGGAGGACGCCACCCCGGTGACCGACGCGCCCGACCGGATGGTGGCCGCCCGTGGCTGAGGAGACCCCGCTCGACCGCGCCTGGCTCGCCGCGCATCCGTTGTCGGCGATCCCCGCCGATACCGACAAGAACAGCCGCGGGCGGGTGCTGGTGATCGGCGGCAGCCGGCTCTCGCCCGGCGCGATCCGCCTGACCGGCGAGGCGGCGCTGCGCGCGGGGGCGGGCAAGGTGCGGCTGGCGACGCTCGAGAGCCTCGCGCTGCCGCTCGGGCTGGCGGTGCCCGAGGCCGGGATCGTCGCGCTGCCCGAGGGCCCACAGGGCGAGATCGCGCCCGAGGCGGCGGCCCGGCTGGCGAAGGACATCGCGCAGGCCGACTGCGTGATCGTCGGCCCCGGCATGACCGATGCCGAGGCTGCCGCACCGCTGCTGGCGGCGGCGCTGGAAGGTTTGGGGAGACACCAGACGCTGGTGATCGACGCCGCCGCGATCAGGGCCGCCGGCGACCTCCTGGACGCGATCCGAGAGGCGCGGGCGACGTGCATCGTCACGCCGCACGTGGGCGAGATGGCCGGTCTGCTCGGCGAAGAAAGCGAGGCGATCACGGGCGACCCCTGCACGGCGCTCGCGCGGGCGATCGATAGCACCGGGGCGACCGTGGTGCTCAAGGGCGCCACCACCCGCATCGGCACGAATGGAGCAGGGACGCTGGTCTACGGGGGCGGGGGGCCGGGGCTGGCCACCGGCGGGTCGGGCGACGTGCTGGCGGGCGTGGTCGCCGGGCTGGCGGCGTGCGGCCAGGCGCCGTTCGAAGCCGCCGCGTGGGGCGTCTGGCTGCACGGCGAAGCCGGCGCCCAGCTCGCCGCCGAGCGCGGCGCGATCGGCTTCCTCGCGCGCGAGCTGGTGCCCCTCGTTCCCCAGCTCCGGCGTAATCTCGGATGACCGGGAGGTTCGGGGGCGCGGCGGCGTAGACGCTTTGCGCCCCGGCGGCCGGGCGGTGTAAGGTGGGGCGCCGAGCCCGGGAGGAACCGCAACGCGATGGACGCAATCCGGCCCCTGATCGACGGCTTCGGCCGCACGATCGACTACGTGCGGCTGTCGGTCACCGACCGGTGCGATCTGCGCTGCCGCTATTGCATGGCCGAGCGCATGGAATTCCTCCCCCGGGCCGAGCTGTTGTCGCTGGAGGAGATCGCCGCGCTGGCGGACATCTTCATCGCCCGCGGGGTGCGCCGCATTCGCCTGACGGGCGGCGAGCCGCTCGTCCGGCGGGGGGTGGTGGGATTGGCCGCCGCCATCGGCCAGCGGCTGGGTGAAGGGCTCGATGAGCTGACGCTGACCACCAACGGCACCCGGCTGGGCGATTTCGCGCAAGGGCTCCACGGCGCCGGGGTGCGGCGGGTCAACGTCAGCCTCGACAGCCTGCGGCTGGAGCGGTTCGCGCACCTCACGCGCGGCGGGGACCTGCCGCAGGTGCTGCGCGGGATCGCCGCCGCGAAGCGGGCCGGGCTATCGGTCAAGATCAACATGGTCGCGCTCGCCGGCGTCAACGAGGACGAGATCCCCGGCATGCTGCGCTGGTGCTCGGCCGAGGGGCACGACCTGACGCTTATCGAGACTATGCCGCTCGGCGAGGTGGAGGCGGACCGGATCACGCACTATCTGCCGCTGACCCGGGTCAAGGCGCGGCTCGACGAGAGCTTCACGCTCACTCCCTCACCGCGGCGCACCGGCGGGCCGGCGCGATACTACGAGGTGGGCGGGCTCGGGATTCGCCTGGGGCTGATCACGCCGTTGACCGAGAACTTCTGCGCCGGGTGCAACCGGATCCGGGTGGCCGCGACCGGCACGGTGTTCGGCTGCCTGGGGCACGACCAGAAGGTGGAGCTGCGGGGCGCCCTGCGTGACGGGGGCGCGGCGCGGGTCCAGGCGTTGCTCGACACGCTGCTGAGCGGCAAACCTCGCCGGCACGACTTCCGCATCGCACCGGCCACGCCGCCCGCGGTGTCCCGGCATATGAGCATGACCGGGGGTTGAGCCGCCCACCCCCCCTCGCTCTTCCCCTCGCGCTCAGAAAGCGAGCGCCTGGACCGTCTGCCCGGCCTCGCTCGCCGGCGCCCCGGCGGCGCGGCGCAGCAGCAGGTCCGCCTCGGCCAGGGCCTGCTGGGCCCCCGAATCCTGCTCTGCCAGCGGCTCGGCCCCGCTAGCGGTGCGCCGGGCGCGGCTGAAGGTCTCCCGGGCGCCGCTCGCCGGCAGCGGCGCGGCGAGAGTGACGGTTTCCCACGCGAGGCGGGCGCTTCTGCCGCCGAGGCCGGCGAGGAGCGGTGCGAGGAACAGCCGCGCGGTCACCATCGCCGAGGTCGGATTGCCCGGCAGGCCGAGCACAAGCCTGCCGCGCGCGCGGCCGAGCCACACCGGCTTGCCCGGCTTGATCGCCACCTTGGCGAACTCGAGCTGCAGCCCGGCGGGTTCGAACATTACCCTGGCGAAATCCCGCTCCCCCACCGAGGCGCCGCCGCAGACCACCACCACCTCGGCCAGCTGGAGCACTGCGGACGCCGCGCGCTCGAGCTCGGGCAGATCGTCGGGCAAGCGGCGGCTCGCGCCCCTCGCGCCGCCCCC
>JBGSBH010000164.1:0-5329 GCA_041730635.1 Cypionkella sp. | reverse complement strand
CAAGAACTGGCAGTTGCCCCACTGGGCGCAGCGCGGTCTGCAATACGCACAGGCGGCCGGGTCCGCCGGGCCCCCCGGGCGATAGGCGAGGAGCGGGCGCGCGAACGGCTCGGCCGGCAGCTCGGCCAACTCGGCGGCGACCGCCTCGGCCACCGCGCGGCGACCGGCGGCGAGTGCGGCACCGGCTTCCCCCATTTGCCCCTCGATCGCATCGAGCCAGAGCGGGTCGGGCGCGGCGTCGCCTGCGAGCAGCCGGTTGCGCTCGCGCAGCGCGGCGTCGTAGCGCGCCGCGGCGCGCGCGTGGCCGGCATCGAGCGCCACCGCCATCCGGTCGAGCCAGCGGCGCCGGGCGCCCGCGCTGTCGGTGAACAGCCCGTCCATCGCCGGGGTCAGCCAGGCGAGCGAAAGCCATTCGCCGAGCGCCACCGCGCTCGCCTCGGCGCCGTTGATCCGCACCAGCCGCCGCGTGGGCCGCGCGGGCTCGGTCAGCGTGCCCAGCCGCACCGCCGCGGCGCCCGGGCCCAGCGAGGCGCCGACCGCGAACCCGCCGGGTCCGTGCTTCGCCGCCATCTCCGCGAGCGGCGCCCGCCGCAACCCCCGCCCCGGGGCGAGCAGCGACAGCGCTTCGAGCACGTTGGTCTTGCCGGCGCCGTTCTCGCCCACCAGCAGGTTGAACCGCCGCGTGCCGTCGAGCCCCGAGGCATGGTGGTTGCGAAAGCCGGTGAGCGCGATGCGATCGAGCGCCATCTTCAGGCCGCCAACCGGTAGCGGGACCGCCATCCCAACAGTTGGTCAATTTTCCCGAAGCTGAGCATCCGGTTCATTGGGCGTTTAGGGTTCGGATCAGCCAACCCGCGGAAATCCGCCATTTTCCGCGGTTGGCACAGTGCTTGCAAATCCATGAGCATCCGGGGGATCGGCCCCGGAAACGACGAAAAGGGAAACTTTGCAATGCACGCTCTCAACAACAAGCTCGCCGCCGCGGCGTTCAGCTTCGCCTTCAGCCTGGTGATGTTCGCCACCGCGATCGCCCCCGCCAATGGCGGCATGCTCCTGCCCGGCGGCCTGGCGTGAGCGACCCGCGCCGCCCGGTCCCGGCGGTGAGGCCGGCGAAGCCCGGCTTCGCGCTCGACCGCCAGAACGCGAAGCTGGCGGGCGT
Source organism: Cypionkella sp. (assembly GCA_041730635.1). Taxonomy (GTDB): domain Bacteria; phylum Pseudomonadota; class Alphaproteobacteria; order Sphingomonadales; family Sphingomonadaceae; genus Tsuneonella. The sequence continues at coordinate 4,170 of JBGSBH010000164.1, read as the reverse complement.
CTGCGCCGGCATCGCCCGCCACTTCGGCATCGACCCGCTGATCGTGCGGATCGGCTTCGTCGCCGGCACGATCCTCGGCTTCGGTTCGCTGATCCTGGTCTACCTCGCGATCGCCCTCATCGCCGATTGAGGGAGCCCCCCGGAGCGCGTCTTCCCGGGGCTCCCTCGTCACTTCCCTCACGCTAAGTCACATCGCGCTGATGCCGCCGTCGAGCTTGAGCTCGGCGCCGGGCATGAAGCTCGATTCATCGCTGGCGAGAAACAGCACCCCGTCGGCGATCTCGCGCGGGGCGCCGACCCGCTTCAGCGGGATCTGCCGCGCGAGCTTGTCCATGATCACGCTCTTCTCGCGCCCGGTGCTCGCCACCATCCCATCGAGGATCGGGGTGTCGACGAACGTCGGGTGGACTGAGTTCACCCGGATGTTCCAGCCCATCTTGGCGCAATAGAGCGCGACCGATTTCGACAGCATCCACACCGCCGCCTTGCTGGCGTTGTAGCCGGGCATCGTGTCGCTGGCGATGAGGCCGGCGATCGAGCTGATGTTGACGATCGAGCCCGGCTGGTTGTCCTTCATCAGCGGCAGCGCCTTCTGGCAGCCGAGGAACACGCTCTCGACGTTGATCGCGAAGCCCCGCCGCCATTCTTCGAGCGTGCAGGTCTCGATATTGCCGCGCACGCCGACACCGGCGTTGTTGACCAGCACCGAGAGCCCGCCGAGCGCGTCACGGGCGAGTTCGATCGCCGCGTCCCAATCCTCGGGCGCGGTCACGTCGTGGCGGATGGCGAAGGCGGTGCCCGCGCCGACCTCGGCGTTGATCGCGGCGGCGGTCTGCTGCGCCCCCGCTTCGTTGATGTCGCTGCACAGCACCTTGGCGCCTTCGCGCGCCAGCGCTTGGCAGTGCGCCGCGCCGAGCCCCTGCGCCGCGCCGGTGACCAGCGCCAGCTTGCCCGCAACCCGTCCCGCCATCACCAATCTCCCGCCAGCAGCAAGCCCATCAGCCGCACGTCGATCCCGACGCCCGCGCGCCGGCGCTCTTCGACGAAATCGGCCAGCCCCGCAAGCGGCACCCGGTAAACGGTGATATCCTCCCCGTCGGTCCCGCCTCCGGCGCCGACCCGGGTGAGGCCGCCGGCCCGCACGAGCGTGAAATGCTCGCTGACCATGCCGGGGGAGCTGTAGAACTCGCCGAGAATTGCGAGCCGCTCGGCCCGCCAGCCGGTCTCCTCCTCGAGTTCGCGGCCGGCTGCCGCTAGCACATCCTCGTCGGGCGCCTCGTCGCGGTCGCCGACCAGACCCGCGGGCAGCTCGAGGCACGGGCGGCCGAGCGGCACGCGGAATTGTTCGACCAGCAGCACATGGCCGTCTTCCACCGCGAGGATCACCGCCGCGCGGATGCCGCGCGCGCGGCCGACGTATTCCCACCGCCCGCGCCGCCTGGCGGTGATGAAGCGGCCCTGCCAGACGACTTCCTCGGCTTCTTCCTGATTCAATTCAGCTCCGCTGGTGCTGAGCCTGTCGAAGCACGCTCGCCTTTCGCCAGCACCCTTCGACAAGCTAAGGGTGAGCGGGTCAAGGGAAGACCGGCTAGACCTCGATCAGCCGGTCGGGCAGCTCGTTGACGTCGTCGAGATGGCGCGGGAAGTGCTCGGCCAGCACCGCGCCGACATCGCGCACCCCTGCCGCCAGGCCCTCGCCGACCCGGCCTCCGGCGATGCCTTCCAGCATGTCGGCCATCGCTTCGCCCCACACTTCGGCGTCGACCTTCTCGGCGATCGCCTCGTCGGCCACGATCTCCGCGCGGTGCTCGCGCATCGAAAGATAGAGCAGCACGCCCGTGCGGCCATGGGTGCGGCGATCCGCACCGACTTTGAACAGCCGCACCGCGGCATCGCGCACCCGGGCGGCTTTGACCGGACCGGGGACGAGCGCGAACTTGAGCGGCTGCCAGCCCTGGGCAGCCCACGTGGCCAGGAACGTCAGGAGGCCGATCCCGGTGACCAGCGTCATCAGTTCGCCCGCCGTCCACAGGTGGCTCCACCGGCCGAGCAGGCGATCTGCCAGGCCGGTGACGGTCCCGGGGGCGGCCGTCGCCAGCGCCATCGCGGTGAACGCGATTCCCGCCGCCCACAGCAGGGCGACGTCGGTATAGCCGTCCGAGCGGTCGGCCAGCACGGTGACGATCTCGCCGGAGGTGCGCAGCTCGGCTTCGCCCACGGCGGCGGTCACCGCGTCTTGTGCCGATTGGTCCAGCGCGGCCATCACCAGCTCCCGCTCGCGCCGCCGCCGCTGAAGCCGCCACCGCCGCCGCCGAAACCGCCGAAGCCGCCCCCGCCGCCGCCGAAACCGCCGAAGCCGCCGCCTCCGCTCCAGCCGCTGCCCCCTCTGCCATTGTTCATCATCCCGCGGGCGACGGCCGACCCGGCTTCCCAGAGGATGATGTCGCGCGCGGTGTTGCCCCACGGGCTGCGACCGTGGCGCCGGCGCCTTCCGCCGCGCGACAGCATCGGCAGGATGAAGAACAGGAACAGGAAGACGAGCCAGAACAGCGCGCCGATCGGGAAGCCGCCTTCGCCCTCCCGCGCGCGCTCGGCGGCCGCCTGCGCCTCCTCGATCGCCTTGGCCTGGGCCGGGTCCATGTCGAGCTGCTGGATGATCGCATCGACCCCGGCGACGATGCCGCCCGATATATCGCCCGCCTTGAAGCGGGGAACGATGACGTCGCGAATGATGCGACCCGACATGATATCGGTCATCCGCACGTCGAGCCCGCGGGCGGTGCGGATGGTGAGCTTGCGTTCCTGCGGCGCGACGAGGAGGAGCAGCCCGTTCTGGCTGGTGGCCCCGCCGATGCCCCAGGTCTCGGCGACCCGGAGAGCGTAAGGTTCGATCTCCTCGCCATCGAGCGTCGGCACCGTCGCCACGATCACCGCGCGGCCGGTGGTGCGGTTGTATTCGCGCAGCCGCATGTCGAGCGCCGCCTCGTCATGCGGGGCGATGACATCGGCATAGTCAGCCACCGGCCCCTCCGGCCGCGCGGGCACTTTCGCCCACGCGACCGAGGATACGAGCGCCGCCAGCAGCGCGAAGCAGGCCGCGAGGCGGCGCATCCGGCGCGCCTTACTGGTTCGCCGCGGTTGCCGTCGCCGCCGGCGTCGCCGGTGCGTTGTCGTTGACCGCGGGGGCCGGCCGCGCGGGCGCGGCGCCCATGTTGCCGAAATCAACCGTGGGCGCGGTCTGCGCGTTTTCGCTGGCGGTGAACGGGACCATCGGCTTCGCTCCGTGGACCACCTTGGCCCCGATCACGCTCGGGAACGTGCGGATCTCGGTGTTGTAGTCGCGCACCGCGTCGTTGTAGCGGTTGCGGGCGGTGTCGATGCGGTTCTCGGTCCCCTCGAGCGCGGTCATCAGGTCGGCGAAGCGCGCCTGGCTCTGCAACTGCGGATAGTTCTCCACCACCGTGCGCAACTGGCCGAGCGCCTGGGTCAGCTGGTTCTGCGCCTCCTGGAAGCGGCGGAACTCTTCGGGGTTCGACAGATCGTCGGTGGTGATGTTGATGCTGGTCGCGCGCGCCCGGGCTTCGGTCACGTTGGTGAGGATGGTGGTTTCCGACTGCGCCGCGCCGCGCACCGACGACACGAGGTTCGGCACCAGGTCCGCGCGGCGCTGATAGGCGCTCTGAACGTCCGCCCAGGCAGCCTTTGCCGCTTCTTCCTTGGTCGGCACGGTGTTGATCCCGCACGATGCGAGGCCCAGCGCGGCGAACGCGACGATCCCGGCGCGGCGGATGGCGGTGAATTTCATCGCGGCATGTCCCCTTCAGTGCGCCGGAGCCCCGGCCTGTATTGCGAATCTAGCACACCGGCGCCGGCGTTCAAGGATCGTGCCGATTGACCAGACGAAAATTCACCGCGACTATTCCTCCGGGTCGCGCGCGGGGAGGGATAGCGATGCTGCAGGAATTCAAGGCGTTCATCGCGCGGGGCAACGTGCTCGATCTGGCCGTGGCTGTCATCATCGGCGCCGCTTTCGCCACGATCGTCGCTTCGCTGACCGACGATGTGATCATGCCGCTGGTCGGCGCGGTGTTCGGCGGGATCGACTTCTCCGACCGGTATCTGGTGCTGTCGGGGGCGGTCGCGCCGGGCAGCTCGCTCGAAGCCGCCCGA
>JBGSBH010000163.1:0-5388 GCA_041730635.1 Cypionkella sp. | reverse complement strand
TTCATAGTCTGAATCATCTGAATCGCATTCAGGATCGTAAGAATAGTACATACGTTGCCTATCAAGTTCTATATACGATTCTGTATCATTTTTGTACATGATTTTAAGCACTTTCAGAATATATATGCGCCGGCACCCGATCCTGGGCTTGTTCCGTCGCCACGCGGGGATCGATTTCCGCGCCGGGCACGGCACCCCGATCGTTGCGGTGACCGACGGGGTGGTGACCTCGGCCGGCCGCGCGGGGGGCTGCGGCATCGCGGTACGCCTCGCGCACGAAGGCGGGCTCTCCACGCGCTATTGCCACATGAGCCGGATGGCGGTGGTCCCCGGTCAGGCGGTGCGGCGGGGTCAGGTAATCGGCTACGTCGGCTCAACCGGCCTTTCGACCGGACCGCACTTGCATTACGAGATGTACCGCGGCGGCCGCGCGGTCGACCCCGCATCGGTCCAGTTCGTCACCCGCGCATTGCTCGCCGGCGAGAACCTCCAGCGCTTCCGCGCGGTGCTGGCGCAGCTCAAGACGGTGCCGACCGGAGCGGCGCTCGCCGACCTGGCACCGGGCGTGAGCGAACGGCGCGAGGAGCGTCCGGCGCGCGAGATCGACCGGCTCGACAACGATCTGTGAACCCCGGCAAAGGCCGGGGTCTCAGGCCGGCCGACGCTCCGCCGCCCGAGGTCCCCGCCTTCGCGGGGACGCACATTGCGCGCCGCGATTCTTTGCGGCTAAGCAGCCCGGCGTGACCGCCGCCTACCCCAACCTTCGCCTCCGCCGCACGCGGGCGAGCGCGTGGAGCCGCGCGCTCCACCGGGAAACGGTGCTGACCCCGGCAGACCTCGTGTGGCCGCTGTTCGTCACCGAGGGATCGGGCGTCGCGGAACCGATCGGCAGCCTGCCCGGCGCATCGCGCTGGGCGGTCGAGGCGAGCGCCGCGCGCGCGCGCGAGGCGGTGGACCTCGGGATCCCCTGCGTGGCGCTGTTCCCCAACACCCCGCGCGGCCTGCGCTCGGCCGAGGGCGGCGAGGCGCTCAATCCCGACAACCTGATGTGCCGCGCGATCCGGGCGATCAAGGACGCCTGCGGCGACAGCCTCGGCGTGCTGACCGACGTCGCGCTCGATCCTTATACCGATCACGGGCAGGACGGGCTGCTCGATGCGGCGGGCTACGTCGCCAACGACGAGACGGTGGCGGTGCTGGTCGACCAGGCGCTGAACCAGGCCGCCGCGGGGGCCGACGTGATCGCGCCCTCCGACATGATGGACGGGCGGGTGCGGGCGATCCGCCTGGCGCTCGAGATGAACGGGCACGTGAACGTCCAGATCATGGCCTACGCCGCCAAGTACGCGAGCGCGTTCTACGGGCCGTTCCGCGACGCGGTGGGTTCGGGCGGGCTGCTGAAGGGCGACAAGAAGAGCTACCAGATGGATTCGGCGAACGCCGAAGAGGCGCTGCGCGAGGTCGCGCTCGATCTCGCCGAGGGGGCCGACAGCGTGATGGTGAAGCCGGGGCTGGCGTACCTCGACATCGTCGCCCGCGTGAAGCAGCGGTTCGAGGTGCCGGTGTTCGCCTACCAGGTGAGCGGCGAGTACGCGATGATCGAGGCCGCCGCCGCGGCCGGGGCGGGGGATCGCGACGCGCTGGTGCTCGAGACGCTGACCGCGTTCAAGCGCGCCGGCTGCAGCGGGGTGCTGACCTACCACGCCGCGCACGCGGCGCGGCTTCTCAATGGCTGAGTTCCGCCTCGAGACCGCCCGGCTGGTCCTGCGCGACTGGCGCGACAACGACCTCGACGCGCTGGCCGCGCTCGGCCGTGATGCGCAGGTGATGGCGACGCTGGGCCCGCCGATGAGCCGCGCGGACAGCGCCGAGCTGCTGCAGCGGCTGCAGGCTTTCGCCGGTGAGCTCGGGCACACGTTCTGGGCGCTGGAGCGCAAGGCAGACGGCCGGGTGATCGGCTTCACCGGGATCATCCGCGGGCGCGACGCGCCGATCGCCGGGATGCTCGAGATCGGCTGGCGGCTCGCCTCCGACTGCTGGGGCGCGGGGTACGCCACCGAAGCCGCTGCCGCCGCGCTGGACTGGGCGAAGGCCGACCGCCCCGGCGAGGACGTCTACGCGATCACCGCGGCGATCAACGCGCGCAGCCAGGCGGTGATGGCGCGGCTCGGCATGGCCCGCCTGCCGAAGCTCGACTTCGACCACCCCCGCGTGCCGGGCGATAGCCCGCTCAAGCCACACGTCACCTACCGCATCGCGACGGGCTGACATCGCGCGCCGGGTGTGCTTCGGTGCGCCGCATGAGCACCCACCGCCCAGGCGTCACGATCGTCCCGATCCACGGGCACGCCCCGCAGATCCACGATACCGCGTTCGTCGCGCCCGGCTGCACGATCGTCGGCAACGTGACCATCGGGCCGGAGAGCTCGGTGTGGTACAACTGCGTGCTGCGCGCCGACGTCAGCCGGATCGTGATCGGCGCGCGGACCAACATCCAGGACGGCAGCGTGCTCCACTGCGATCCGGAGCGCCCCGGCGACCCCGACGGCAGCCCGCTGCTGATCGGCGACGACGTGCTCGTCGGGCACATGGTGATGCTCCACGGCTGCGTGGTGCACGATCGCGGGTTCGTCGGGCTCGGGGCGATCGCGATGAACAAGGCGGTGATCGGCAGCGACGCGATGCTCGCCGCCGGGGCGATGCTCACCGAAGGCAAAGTGATCGCCCCGCGCGAGCTGTGGGGCGGCCGCCCGGCGCGCAAGATGCGCGACCTCGACGACATGGCGATCGCTGGGATGCGCATGGGCGTTGCTCACTACGTGGAGAACGCCAAAGCGCACGCGGCGGCGGTTGCGGGCCGCCCCTGACGCAGACAATTTTTTGATGCCCGATTGAACCTTCGGGCCGATTGCCGCGACTATCCTCGCGCTATGGGGGACCACCGCAATACTTCGCCCACCGAGGCGGTGTTCGACGGCCTTCTCGTGACGCTTGCCATCGCCGGCGACCGGGCGGCGGCGGAGCGCCTCGCCCGGCGCTGGCACCCGCGGCTCCTGCGCACGGCGCGGCGACTGGTAGGCGCCGCCGCTGCCCCGAGCGCGGTGCAGGACTGCTGGGTGTCGATCCTGCGCGGCATCGGCCGCCTGCGCGATCCGGCCCGCTTCGGGCCGTGGGCTTTCGGCATCCTGCACCGCCGGTGCGCCGACGTGCTCCGGACCCAAAGCGCCGAGCGTGCGGGGCTCGGAGAGGAGTTCAAGGATGCATACTCCGGCGCGAACCTGCCCGACGACGCCTTCGCGATCGCGCAGGCGATGGCCGAGCTTCCTTCCGATCAGCGGCTCGCCGCCCAACTGTACTTCGTCGAGCGCCTGACGCTCGCGGAAATCGCCGCGGTGCAACGGGTGCCGGTGGGCACCGCCAAGTCGCGCCTTTTTCACGCCCGCCGCCGGCTCAAGGCGGCGCTTTCAGGAGACGACCAATGACCGATATCGACGAGCGCATTCGCGCGGGCCTCGATGCCGACGACCGCGCCTTCCTCGCCAGCCTCGATGACCGAGGGCTGTTTCGCCAGCTCGGCGACAGCTTGGGCGGGCCGCTGGGCGGCTGGGCCAAGCTGACATTTGCCAAGACCTTCCTGCTCAGCGGGCTGATGTTCTATTCGGCATGGCGGCTATTTGGCGCGACCGAACCGCGCGAGCTGGCGCTGTGGGCAACCGCCACGGTGGTGCTGGTGATGGCGATCGGCTTCCTGAAGGACTGGCTGTTCAGCCGGATGAACATGTTCACCATCCTGCGGGAGGTGAAGCGGCTGCAGGTTCAAGTGGCACTGCTCGAAAGCGATCCCGGCGAACGGAGGGGTGGCTGAAGCGTGTTGCGCGGCGCGACTTAGTCTTTCACCAGCGCGCGCAGCGTTTCGATCCGGTCGGCCTCGTGCGGCGGCTTGTCCCAGCGGATGCGGTGGATGCGCGGGAAGCGCATGGCGAGGCCGGACTTGTGGCGCTTGCTCTCGTGCACGCTGTCGAACGCCACCTCGAACACCAGGCTGCGGTCGGTCTCGCGCACCGGGCCGAAGCGGTTGACGGTGTGGTTGCGTACGTGGCGGTCGAGCCGTTTCAATTCCTCGTCGGTGAAGCCGGAATAGGCCTTGCCCACCGGCAGCAGCTCGGCGCCCGCGTCGGGATCGCCGTCCCAGCAGCCGAACGTATAGTCCGAATAAAAGCTCGAGCGCTTCCCGCTGCCGCGCTGCGCGTACATCAGCACGCAGTCGATCAGCAGCGGGTCGCGCTTCCATTTGTACCATAGGCCGACCTTGCGTCCGGCGATGTAGGGCGAGTCGCGGCGCTTGAGCATCAGCCCTTCGATCGCCTCATCGCGCGCGCCGGCGCGAACGGTGGCGAGATCGTCGAACTGCGCCGCCTCGACCACCTGGCTCAGGTCGAAGTGGCTCGCCGGCAGCCGCGGCATCAGCGCCTCGCGCGCCGCGCGGCGCTCGCTCCACGGCGCCGGGCGCAAGTCGCGGCCTTCGAGGATCAGCACGTCGTAGAGCCGCACGAACGCCGGATAGTCGGCGAGCATCGCCTTCGATACGGCCTTGCGCCCGAGCCGCTGCTGGAGCGCATTGAAGCTCGCCGCGCCGCCCTCCTCGCCGCCCTGGTGGCTGCCGCGCACGAGCAGCTCGCCGTCGAGCACCGCGTCCATCGGCAGCACGTCGAGCAGCTCGGGGAAAGTGCCCGAGATGTCGTCGCCGCCGCGCGAGTACAGCCGGGTCGCACCGCCCATGCGGACGAGCTGCACGCGGATCCCATCCCATTTCCACTCGGCCGCGTAGTCGGCGAGGTCGACGACGGTGTCTTCCAGCGGATGGGCGAGCATGAACGGCCGGAAGGTCGGCAGGCTGGCGGTGTCGGGCGCGGCGTGGCCGTGCGCGGCCCAGTCGAACAGCGGAGCATAGGGAGGGGCGAGGCCGTGCCAGTGCTCCTCGACTTCCTCGATCCCGACGTCGAACGCCTGCGCGAAGGCGACCTTGGCGAGCCGGCTGGAGATGCCGATCCGCATCGCCCCGGTCGCGAGCTTCAACAGCGCGTAGCGGCCCGAAGCGTCGAGCCGGTCGAGCCGGCGCGGCCGCTCGCTGTAGACCGAGCGGCGGTTCATCGCCGCGAGGAGCTCGACCGTCTCGCTCACGCTCGGCGGGTTAGGGTGCACGTCCGGGGCCGGCCACAGCAGGCTGGCGGTCTCGGCGGTATCGCCGACGAAATCGCGGCTTAGGGTCCACAGCACCGGATCGACCCGCTCCATCAGCAGGTTGCGGATGGTGCTCGACTTGACCGCCGGGAAGTCGAGCCCGTCGGTCAGCGCGGCGAGCGCCCAGCCGCGGTCGGGATCGGGGGT
>JBGSBH010000162.1:0-5428 GCA_041730635.1 Cypionkella sp. | reverse complement strand
CTTGTTCCGGCGCGCCTAGCGCGGGCGCGCGGCAAAGGACAAGGCTGGCGCGAAACCACCCGCGGTGCGATGCGTTGGGCCGACCATGCCGATCGCCATCTCCGCCACCTTCGATTTCATGCTCGACCAGCCGACCGACCTTATCCTGCAGTTCGAGGCGGCGGCGATCCCCGAGCAAACGATTCTGTCGGCCGACACGCGGCTCACCTGCGGCGCGGATTACGCGCGCGTGCCGGCGCACGACGGGATCGGCGAACGCGTGCTGATCCACGCCGACGGCAAGTTCGAGGTGGCCTACGAGGCCGAAGTCGAGGTCAACCGGCTGACCCCCGATCTCGCCGGGTTGGCGCAGCTCCATCCGCACGAACTGCCGGGCGAGACGCTCGATTACCTGCTCGATTCGCGCTATTGCCCGGCCGACCGGCTGCAGTCTTTCGCGCAGGATGAGTTCGGCGCGCTCGCCGGGGGTGACCGGGTGCTGGCGATGCGCGACTGGATCGCCGGCCATTTCACCTACACCCAGGCATCGACCACCAGCACGACCGCGCTCGACAGCTTCGTCGAGCGGCGCGGGGTGTGCCGCGACTACGCGCACGTGCTGATCACGCTCGCGCGGGCCTCGACGATCCCGGCGCGCTATGTCTCGTGCTTCGCGCCCGGGGTCGACCCGCCCGATTTCCATGCGCTCGCCGAGGTGTTCCTGGCCGACCCCGGGACGCCTGGCGGGGGGGCGTGGTACATCGTCGATGCGACCGCCATGGCCGACCCGCGCGAGACGGTGAAGATCGGCGTCGGCCGCGACGCCGCCGACGTCAGCTTCCTGACCAGCTTCGGCCCGTCGCACTTCGGGGACAAGAGCGTTTCGGTCGCGCGCCGCGATTAACTTCTGGCCGGCCCTCGTCCCGCCCGGGGACGCTGCGCGGGAGCCGCTGGAACGGAGCGCGGGCCCGGCGCATAGCCGCATTATGGACGCGATGATCAGATGGATCGGCGGAGCGAGCGCGGCGGTGCTGCTGGGCCTCACCGGAGCCGCGCTGGCGAGCGGGGCGCTGACCCCCGCGCCGCAGCCGGTGCCCAGCCTGGAGCAGGCCATTCCGATCGAACCGCCCGCGCTGGCCCAACCCCGGCCGGCGCCGTCCGCGCGCCCCGAGGCGGCGCCCTCGAGCGCGGCGTTCACGGTCAAGCGCGTGCTGCCGATCGGCGGCCCGATCAAGTACGGCGAATGGCACTGGGACGATGCCGGCGTTCCCGAGGGCCCGCTGGTGATCACCATCGACCTCGAAGCGCGCGTGCTGTCGGTGTTCCGCAACGGCTACGAGATCGGCGCCGCGGCGGTGCTCGTCGGCACCGACGAGCATCCGACCCCGCTCGGCACTTTCCCGATCCTGCGCAAGCAGCGCCACAACGTGTCCGAAAAATACGACAACGCGCCGATGCCGTGGAGCATGTTCCTCACCCGCGACGGGATCGCCATCCACGGCGGCAGCCAGGTCGAGAACGGCTACGCCAGCCACGGCTGCATCGCCGGGCCCGACGAGTTCGTGGCGAAGATCTTCGCGGTCACCAAGCCGGGCGACAAAGTGATCATCACCCGCGGCGCCAAGCTCGCGCTGGGCCAGCCGATCGTCTGATCAGCCGGTGCGGCGCGGCGGCTCCAGCTCGAGCCGCCAGACCCCTTCGCTCTCGAGCGTGAACAGCACGCCGCCGAGGTTGCGCGGGCGGCCCGGCTTAGCCTCGTCCACCACCCGGGCGAGCGCGCTCAAGCTGGCCGAGCGATCGAGCCGGCCCATCAGGCTGCGCAGCACGTAGATCACCTGCAGGCGGGAGCGCGACTGGGAGCGGTAGCGGTAACCCTGCTCGGTGCGCTCCACCTGGGCCTCGCGCTCCTCGAGCGCCAGCCACTCGAGCGCCTCGCCCGCCTCAGCCAGAAGCGCCGCGCTCCGCGCGATCGCCGCCGGGTCCAGCCAGTCCATCGCGGCAAGCGCCTGGCGCATGCGCACGCGATCGAACGCGGGATCGTGGTTGGATGGGTCGGCAACCGCCGTGAACGGCGAGTTTTCGACGATGCGTGCCAGCTCCACCCTGCGCCATCTCAAGAGCGGGCGCACGATCGTGGCGTTCCGGCCCGCACAGGCCAGTCGTTCCCTGATCCCCGCCAGTCCTGCGACGCCGCTCCCGCGGTTGAGGCGCATCAGCACGGTCTCGGCCTGGTCGTCGGCATGGTGGGCCGTCGCGAGCCGTTCGATGCCGCGCGACGCGGCCCAATCATCGAGCGCGCCGTAGCGCGCGGTGCGGGCGTTCGCCTGGAGGTTGCCGGCTACGACCTCGACCCGCAGCACTTCGTGCCGGATCGAGAGCGCGGCGCAGACCGCCGCCACGTGCCGGGCTTCGGCGGCACTGTCGGGGCGCAGCCCGTGATCGACCGTCGCGGCCTCGAGCGCCTCCGGCCGCGCGGCGTGCGCGAGCAACAGCAGCGCGAGGCTGTCCGGCCCGCCGGACACCGCGATACCGAGCGGCCCATCCAGCGCATCGAGCCGCGCCAGGTCGGCGCGGAACCGTTCGATCAGCGCGGGCGGAACCGCCGTATCAATTGCATTTCACCTTGGCGCGGCTGGCGTCATACTGCGTCTTGAGCCGGCCGCTGGCGACCGCCGGATAGGTCTCGCCGAACTCGGCGAGCGCGATGCACGCGCGCTTCGTATCCTTCATCGCGATCATCGCTTCGGCGAGGAACAGCAGGCTGTCGGGCGCCCGCGCGCCGGCCTTGTCGCTCTGATAGTTCTTGAGGAACCACGGGGCGGCTTCCTTGGCCTTGCCGTCGTCGAGGAACGCCCGCCCGAGCAGGTTGCGGCCGAAGCTGATCTGCCGGTGGGTCGGATATTTCTCCACGAACAGCGAGAGCTGCTGCTGCGCTTCGGGGAAGAAGCCCGCGTCCCACAGCCGGAAGCCGTAATCGTACTCGTCCTTGCCGGCGTCGTCGGTCTGCGGCTTGGCGATCGCCTGCACCGCGGCGAGCCGCTGCGCGGTGGGGCCCGCGGGCTTCGCGGCCGGCGTCTGCGAAGGGGTTACGGCGGCCGGGCGCGCGGCGGTGCTGGCCGTGCCCGCGGTCGTCGTGGAGGCGCTGGCGGGCCGGCTCGAGGCGCCCGCGGTCATCGACGCGAGGTTGACGTCGGGGGTCGCGGGCTTGGGCGCCGCGGCCGCGCCGCTCGTCACCTCGAGCGCGCCGAGCCGGGTGCCGAGCTGCTGGATCGCGTTGGCGTTCTCCTCGCTCTGCGCGGTCAGCCGAGCGATCTGCGCCTCCAGCGCGTCGAGCCGGGCGAGGATGTCGGTGACCGCGGTGGTCGAGGGGGTGGCGGCGTTCGAGCCGGTCGGCTGCGCGGGGCTGATCTGCGGCTCGAAGTACTTGCCGTCGCCGCCCGGAAACACCCGCCGCTGCAGCGCGCGGATTTCCGCCTCGGCCTTCTTCAGCCGGGCTTCGGTCGCGGCATCCTGTGCCTGGGCCGGCAGCGCCGCGCCGAACACGGCGGCCAGCGCCAGCGGGGTCGCGGCCCAGCGAACGATCCTGTTTCCCATCCTACCCGTTCCCGTCATTGTCCTACCCCCGCGGTCATGCCCGTTGCCGGCGAACTCCGCGATGAACGACGCGCTTCGTGGTTAACGCCGGCGCGCACCGGTTGTCGAGCGGGGGAGGCGGCGAACATGGGGACAGCTCAGGTCCCCGCGGCGGCCCGCGCGGCCCCCGATGCCGGAGGAGGCGCCGGCGCGGCCGATCCGCGCGCCAGCAGCGCCTCGGCGCTCACCTCGACGTCCTTCATGATGCCCTCCCGCTCGGCGAGCCTGGGGACCGGCTTGCCGCCGACGGTGATCGCCAGCGCATCGGGCCGCCCGGTCCACAGCCGGGGCCCGCTGGCCTCGGCCGGAACGGTATAGGCCTCCCCCTTGGCCATCTGCTTCTGCATCAATTGCGTGCCGGCGCCATCGTAGAACTTGACCCACACCCCGTCCTCGAGCGCGGTGAAGACCACCGGCCCGCCGGCGGGCTTCGGCTGCGAGGCCGGCGCCCTGGTCGGAGCTGCAGCAGCCTTGGCCGCGGCGGCGAGCCGTTCCTCCTCGAGCAGCGAACCGGGCCCCGAGCCGGGCGAGATCACCCGGTCGTAGAACATGAACCCGCCAACGAGGAGCAGCAGCACCGCAACCATGCTGAACAGGGCCAGCCCGCGCGAGGGAATCCGCGCCGGATCGCCCGGCTCGAACTTCGCCGCGCGCCCCCGGTCGGCGGGGTCGCTCGCGGCGAGCTCGGCCCGCACGTCCTCGACGATCGCCTTCGCATCGAGCCCGACCGCCTTGGCATAAGTCCGCGCGAAGCCGGTGGCGTACGTGCGCGCGGGCAGCGCGTTCCAATCGCCCGCCTCGATCATCGCCAGGTGGCGTTGGGGAATGCGCGTTTCGGCGGCGAGCTGCTCGAGCGTCATCCCCGCGCCCTCGCGCGCCCGGCGCAGGCGATCGCCAGCGCCGTGCAGCGGCAGCTCGCCCGCTTGCGAACCCATAGTACCGTCCATCTAGCGTCCCGACCGTATCGAACAACGCCCCCGCCTCGCTCTCAACCGGTGCGCGGCCGCGGTGTCAAGCACGGCACGCGGCCGGTGTCCGCCGGGCGACGAAGCGCGGCACAGGCGCGACGAACGCAGGGGGGGGTCAGTCGGTCTCGATCCCGCGCGCTTCGGCCCAGGCCTGCAGCTCGGCCCGCAGCGAGGGCGGCGGGCTCGACAGCCAGCCGGCCATCGCCGCGGTGATCTCGGCCAGGTCGACCTTGCGCACCAGCTCCTTGATGGGCCCGACCGCCACCGGGGTGATCGACAGCCGCCGAAAACCGATTCCGAGCAGCGCGAGCGCTTCGAGGCGCCGGCCGCCCATCTCGCCGCACACCCCGAGGTCGACGCCCGACCCGGTGGTCCCCAGCACCACCCGCTTCAGGAACCGGAGGATGGCCGGGCTCAGCCAGTCGTAGCGTTCGGCAAGCTTGGGGTTGGCCCGGTCGGCGGCGAACAGGAACTGGGTGAGATCGTTGGTCCCGACCGAGACGAACGCGACTTTGGGCAGCAGCAGGTCCAGCGCCTCGGCGAGCGCGGGCACCTCCAGCATCGCGCCGTAGCGGATCGCCTTGGGGAGGATCTTCTTCTGCCCCTTGAGCCAGGCGAGCTGCTGGTCGAACACCGCGCGCGCAGCGTCGAACTCCCACGGCTCGGAGACCATCGGGAACATCACGTTCAACAACCTGCCCGCGCCCGCCTCGAGCAGCGCGCGCGCCTGCGCCTTCAGCAGTCCTTCGCGCTCCAGCGCCAGCCGCAGCGCGCGCCAGCCCATCGCCGGGTTCTCTTATGAATTTGCTGCTGCGCGATCATCTGAAGCGCCAACTCTCCACTGGAAG
>JBGSBH010000161.1:0-5432 GCA_041730635.1 Cypionkella sp. | reverse complement strand
CTTCGCCTTCTTCAAAACTTTCTTGTGGCGGGCGTGGGCGGTAACGCCCCCTTTGACGCGTGCCATGGAAATTCTCCGTCAATAATAAATCTTGGTTGGGATCGCACTTTTCGATGGTGCGATCAGTCCAGGCCGTAGGGGATCCAGAGCTTGACGCGCTTGGCGTCGGCGTCCGCGATCGTGGACATGCCGCGATTTTGACGGATGTACTTTCCATTGTGGCTGATCAGGCGGTGGCGCTTACCGGCGACCCCGTGCTTGACCTTGCCGGTGGCGGTGAGCTTGAAGCGTTTCTTGACGCCGCTCTTGGTCTTCATCTTGGGCATTTCGGTCTCCTTTCGGGGACACGCTGGAGCCGGCCCTGGCAGCCCGTTTGGCCAGGCAGGCGGTGATCACGTGTCGGTGAAGGCGGCGCCTCTACTCGGCGGAGCCGCGAAAGGCAACCCGGTTACGCACCCCGCCGGTGCTCGCGCCAGCGCTCGGACCCCCAGCGCGCGACGACCGCGTCGACCCGCGCCTTGTCCGCGCCGCGCAGCGAGGCGTAGGGCGCGCAGGTGCCGCGCTCGCGCAGGCACGCCTCGCCGGTGTCGAGCCGCAGGCTGGTGATCCGGCCGCCGGGCCCGGCGAGGCCGATCGCGGTCGGCGTAGCGAGCGGGCCGATGTGCATGAACGTCGGCGCCCCGGCCGCCGGCGGCTGCCGCCGAAGCGCGGCTGCGAGCACCGCGCGCACGTCGCTCAGCGCGACCGGCCCAGGCGGAAGGATGCCCGGCCTATTGGCGACCAGCAGCGTGCCGTACTGCTCCTGGTTGATGACATGGCCATGCCCCAGGAAGCCGCCTTCGAACAGCTCCTCGCCGTGGTCGCCGGTGACGATCAGGATGGTGTCGTCCCACACCCCCTTCGCCTTGAGCCGGGCGACCAGTTCACCCAGCCGCCGGTCGGCGTATGCGAGCGCGTTCCAGTATGTCCGCCGGACCTGTTCGGCGTTGGCGGCTTCGATCGCACCGCGACTGACGGGCTGGTCGGTCACTATCCGCGCCACCCCGGCGTGGTCGTAGGGAAAATGTCCCGACTGGAAGTTGAAATAGACCATGTGCGGCCGGGCCGACCAGTCGGCGCGTCCGAGCGTGCGATCGAAAGCGGCGAGCAAGTGGCCCTCGTCGACCAGCAGCGAGCCCTGCGCGGCGAAGTCGAACGCGCGCTTGTCGCGCAGCGTCTCGGCATCGACGTGGACGTCGGCGTTCCGGCGCATTCCGACGGTCTCCGCAATGCCGCCGAAGTCCTCCGGCTGGCCGGAGAAAACCCCGATGCGATAGCCGCTGCGCCTGAGGTCGGAGAACAGCGAGGGGTCGCCGCGCCGGGGCACGAGCTGGCCGGAAAACAGCGATTTGAGGCTTTCGGTGGTGAAGCCGACATGGCTGAAGGCGGGGGCGGCGCTGCCGGCCCGCGCCACCGCCTCGAGGTGCGGGGCGACCGGACGGCCGTCGATCCGCTTGCCGAGGAGATCGCCGCGTGCCGATTCGAGCACCACGACGACGACGTGCGGCCGCGCGCCGGCGAAGACCTGCGGTCCGAGCGGGGCGGTGAGCGGCACCAGCCGCAAGTCGCCGCCATAGCCGTCCTCGTCGATCCCGTTGCCGGGCACGTCGAGCGCCAACGGATGCCGCGCGCGGTCGAACGGAGCGCCGTCGCGCTGGAGGCCGAACAGGCCGTAGCCGTCGCGGTCGATGTCGCTTACGCGGTCCAGGAGGCCGGTCAGCGCATCCCACGCCAGCGTGCGCTTGAGCCCGAAGGCGGCATCGCTGCCAGTCCGCGGGATCGCGATCGCCAGCACGAGAACCGCCAGCAGCGCGCCGCTCCAGACGCGGCGCGGGGGCGCCGGGGGGCGCGGCACATTGCGCGGCATCCATCGGAGCAGCGCGCGCCAGGCCAGCCACGCCGCCGCCGCGACCCCCGCGAGGACCATCAGCGCGAGGCCGATCTCGCTCAACCCGAAGAGGATCGCGTCGACCAGGCTGCCGCCGCCCAGCTGTTTGAGCAGCGCGAAGCCCACCGCGTCGCTGAAATACGAAGCGAGCTGGTACTGCGCGGCGAGCACGGCGAGGAACAGCGCGCCGTTCGATAGCGCGAACAGGAAGACCGGCGTCCACCCGGCACGCCCGCGGGTCAGGCGCAGCGCAAGCGCCCATCCGGTGAGCGCCAGCAGCGCCTGCGCGGCGCAGTAGCCGGCGAAGAACAGCGCGACTTCGCCGGAAGTGTCGACCGCGCGGCTCATTCCGAAGCCGCCGGTGAAAAGGCCGAACTTGCGGTCGGCCAGCGCCAGCTCGATCAGTGAGACCGCCAGCACCACCGCGAGCGGAACCCATGCCAGAACCCGCGCCCACACGAGGCGCGTTGACCCCGCTTCGCGCGGCGGCTGGAGGGCGCTGGTAGCCATGCGGGCGGGTCTAGCGCGGGCGGTTTGCTATATGGCTAACGGAACAAGATTTCACACAAAGGCACAAAGAGATTGTGCCACGCGGCGCGCCCCGCCCCTATTCCGCGTTGCCGCGGCAGAAGGGCCTTCGGCCGAACAGAACGCAAGACCTTCGTTCTTCGGGTGAACCAGCACCCGGTCAATGACCGCAGGCGAGCGCCTCGACCACGTCCTCCAGCCGCGCCGGATCGCCCAGCGCGATCACGTGCCCGTCGCTGCCCGCATGGAGCGGCTCCCCGTTCCAGTCGGCCATCGTCCCGCCGGCGCCCTCGACCACCGGGACGAGCGCGGCGAAATCGTGGAGCTTGAGGCCGCTTTCGCAGACGATGTCCAGCTGCCCGCTGGCGAGCAGCGCGTAGTTGTAGCAGTCGCCACCCCAGATCATCCGCTTGTGCGCGCATCCGGCGGCGAGCGCCATGAAGTGCCCGGCCGAATGGTCGTCGAAGTATTGCGGCCCGGTCGATGCGAGCACCGAGTCGGCGAGCGCGCGGCAGGGCCGGGTGCGGACTTCCGCGCCGTTGAACGTCGTCGGCCGGCCCATCGCGCCGACCCAGCGTTCGCCGATGATCGGCTGGTCGATCACTCCGAGCACCGGAAACCCATCCTGCAGCAGCGCGATCAGCGTGCCGAAGATCGGCCGCCCGGCGGCGAAGCTGACGGTTCCGTCGATCGGGTCGAGCACCCAGCGGCGGGTGGCGCTTTCGCGCTCGACACCGAACTCCTCGCCCTCGATCCCGTCGCGGCCGGCTTCGGCGGTGAGGATGCGGCGCATGGCCTCCTCGGCGGCGCGGTCGGCCAGCGTGACCGGCGAGGCGTCCCCCTTGGCCTCCAGCCCGATCTCGCCGCGAAAATACGGCCGGATCGCCGCCCCCGCCGCGTCGGCCAGCCGGTGCGCGAGCGCGATGTCGTCGCTGAGGCTCATAGCGATTTCCCGTACAGCATCCGTTCGTGTCGAGCGAAATCGGGACACGCAGCGCGCCGCATCTCGACTTCGGTCGATGCGAGCGGACCTTGGAGTCTGGTCAATCGAACAAGCTCGAGACCGAGCTCTCGTCGGCGATCCGGCGAACCGCCTCGCCGATCAGCGGGGCGATCGTCAGGTAGCGGATGCACTTGCTGTCGGCCGCCGCGTCGGTCGCGCGGATCGAATCGGTGATCACCAGTTCCTCGAGCGCCGAATCGTTGACCCGCGCCACCGCGCCGCCGCTGAGCACCCCGTGGGTGATATACGCGGTGACCGAGCTGGCGCCGTTGTCGAGCAGCGCTTGCGCCGCGTTGCACAGCGTGCCGCCCGAATCGATGATGTCGTCGATCAGGATGCAGTGCCGCCCGGTCACGTCGCCGATGATGTTCATCACCTCGCTCGCGCCGGGCTTGTCGCGGCGCTTGTCGACGATCGCCAGCGGCACGTTGTCGATCCGCTTCGACAGCGCCCGTGCGCGGACCACCCCGCCGACATCGGGCGAGACGACCATCAGATCGCGCCCGGCGTAGCGCGCCTGGATGTCGGCCGCCATCACCGGCGCGGCGTAGAGGTTGTCGGTCGGGATATCGAAGAAGCCCTGGATCTGCCCCGCATGAAGGTCGACCGCGAGCACCCGGTCGGCGCCCGCCTGGGTGATCAGGTTGGCGACCAGCTTCGCCGAGATCGGCGTGCGGGGGCCGGGCTTGCGATCCTGCCGCGCGTAGCCGAAGTAGGGGATGACCGCGGTGATCCGCTTGGCCGACGCGCGCCGCAGCGCGTCGATGCAGATCAGCAGCTCCATCAGGTTGTCGTTGGCGGGAAAGCCGGTCGACTGGATGACGAACACGTCCTCGCCGCGGACATTCTCGTGGATCTCGACGAAGATCTCCTCGTCGGCGAAGCGGCGCACGCTGGCGTCGACCAGCGGGCGCTCGAGATAGGCGGCGATGTCGCGCGCGAGCGGCAGGTTGGCGTTGCCCGATAACAGCTTCATGGGTGGCGGCGTTCCTGGCGGCGAAAGGGGTGCGCGCGGCTTAGCGGCAAGGGCGGCGGATGCAACACGCGCGCGGCCGATCGCGCGGGCGGCCGCGCCGGCACTGGACAGTTTCGCGGGCCGCGGCAAAGATGGCCTTCATGGGTGGCGGCTCTTCGGACGCGATCGACCATGCCCGGCTGACCCGCGCGGGATCGATTCGCATGCGGCTGATCGCGCCGCAGGGGCCGGCCGCGCACCTCGCGACGACCTTCTTCCGGCTGGAGTGCGACGAGCCGGCGATCCGCGACGTGCAGCCTTCGAGCATCGGCATCTTCGCGGTCCAGGCGCGTGGAGGCGGGCACATCCGCTTTCTCGACGGCCGCACCGATCCGGGCCACCCGGTGATGCTGGTCACCCCGACCGAAGCGGCTTCGACCTTCGAAGTGGCCGGGCCCTGGCGGGTGTTCGGCGCGATGCTGAGCCCGGTCGGCTGGGCAGGGCTGACCGGCCGCTGCGCCAAGCGCGAGGGCAACCGGCTGCATCCGGCCGGAGCGATGCTCCCGCCCCCCGTGGTCGCCGCCGGCGAAGCGATCCGGGCGCGCTACGACAGCATGTCCGACGAAGAGGCGAGCGGGCTGTTGTCGCAGGCGCTGGCCGCCGCGGCGCGGCCGCTGCCCGCGGAGCACGTGCGCTTCATCGTCAGCATCCGCGAATGGCTCGCCAGTTCGCTTTCGCCCGAGATCGGTGGCCTGCCCGCCAGGACCGGGTACAGCGCGCGGCAGGTCCAGCGGCTCGCCGAGCGCTATTTCGGCCTTACGCCCAAGGGGCTCGCGCGCAAATATCGCGCACTGCGCGCTGCGGTGAGCCTCTCGCGGCCCGAGATCACCGCCGACGAGATCGCCGCGAGAGGATCACCGCAGCGCGCAGTGCGCGATATTTGCGCGCGAGCCCCGTGGGCGTAAGGCCGAAATAGCGCTCGGCGAGCCGCTGGACCTGCCGCGCGCTGTACCCGGTCC
>JBGSBH010000160.1:0-5462 GCA_041730635.1 Cypionkella sp. | reverse complement strand
GGTATCTCGACTGCGGCCTGCGGCCTCCGCTCGACAGAACGGGGGTGGAGTGGACAAGCGAATCACTCACCCAGCGCCGCCAGCCGCTTGGCCTCGTCCTCGGCGATCAGCGCATCGATCAGCTCGCCGAGGCCCGGCCCGGCGAGCACTTCGTCGAGCTTGTGGAGGGTGAGCCCGATGCGGTGGTCGGTCACCCGCCCTTGCGGGAAGTTGTAGGTGCGGATGCGCTCGGAACGGTCGCCCGATCCGACCATCGCCTTCCTCGCCTCGGCCTCGGCGCCCTGAGTCGCCTCGCGCTGCGCTTCGTAGAGCCGCGCGCGCAGGACCTGCATCGCCTTCTCGCGGTTCTTGTGCTGGCTGCGCGCGTCCTGGCAGGTGACCACGGTTCCGGTCGGCAGGTGAGTGATGCGCACCGCGCTGTCGGTGGTGTTGACGTGCTGGCCGCCCGCGCCGCTCGCGCGGTAGACGTCGATCTTGAGGTCCTTGTCCTCGATCGCGACGTCGACCTCGTCGGGCTCGGGGAGGACGGCGACCGTCGCCGCGCTGGTGTGGATGCGCCCGCCGCTCTCGGTCACCGGCACGCGCTGGACCCGGTGGACCCCGCTCTCGAACTTGAGCTTCGCGAACACGCCCGAGCCGGCGACATTGGCGACGATTTCCTTGAAGCCGCCGATGTCGCTCGCGTTCATGGAGACCGGCTCGACCCGCCAGCCCTGTTCGGCGGCGTAGCGCTCGTACATCCGGTAGAGGTCGGCGGCGAACAGCGCCGCCTCGTCGCCCCCGGTGCCGGCGCGAATCTCGAGCATCGCGGGCCGCGCGTCGGCGGCGTCGCGCGGCAGCAGCGCGACGGCGAGCGCGCGCTCGGCTTCGGGCAGGGCAAGCCGCAGCTCGGCCAGCTCCTCGTCGGCCAGCGCCTTCATCTCGGGGTCCTCGCCGAGCGCGGCAAGCTGCGCGATCTCGCCGTGCATCGCGCGCACGCGCTCGGCCAGCCGGACGACCGGCTCGAGCTCGGCATAATCGCGGCTGGCGGCGACGAACTCGGCCCCCTCGAGCGTGCCCGAAGCCAGCCGCGCCTCGAGCTCGGCGAAGCGATGCGCGATCTGGTCGAGGCGTTCGGCGGGAACGGTCATGGCGCTGCCGCTCCCGTCATGACAGGGTGACAAAGGTGACAGGGTGTCACCCTTAAAAATGCTATGCAAGTATCTGATAAATATCGCAAATCAGGCAAAGGTGACAGGTGACAGTCAATGGCGGGTTTGCGGCGCACCGGGGGCAGCCACAGTCAGATAGGCGCATGATCCTTGTGTAGGAAAGTGTTTTCGGCGGCGTTCGCACCCGACCACCCCGCTCGTCATCCCCACGCGAACGCGGGGATCCAATTCCGACCCGACAGCTAAGTGCAGCCGCCGGCGGTAGATTCGCCCTTCGCGAGGATGACGATGAGGGGCGTGGGGCCCCCTGTCGCTCGCTGGGGCAAGGAAGCACCACCCCGGGTCAAGCCCAAGGCGACGATAGGGCTAGGGTGCGAGTAGTGCGTGGATCCGCCGGCTGCGTTCGTCACCCGAGTTCTCTCCCCGAACGCTCACGGTCACGGCGCCGTCCTGCATAGCGACCGATGCAATCCGGGCGGCACCTGACTTGACCGCCTTGTCGAATCGCTTCTTCGGTGACCCGGTCGCCACAATGTCTGCCGAGATGCCCGCCGACCGGATGGCGCCCAGTCTTTCGTATGCGAAACTTGCCGCCGCATCGTCCTCGACCACGACGATCACGTCGGCCCGGTCTTCGCCCCGGTCCCCCACCAGCATCGCCAGCCGCTCGATCCCCGCGGCCCAGCCGACCGCCGGGGTGGGCGGGCCGCCGAGGGTCTCGATCAGGCCGTCGTAGCGGCCGCCGCCGACGAGCTGGCCTTGCGCGCCCAGCCGGTCGGTGACGAACTCGAACGCCGTGTGGCGATAGTAGTCGAGGCCGCGGACCAGGAACGGGTCGATGGTGAAGGCGATGCCGCTCGCGGCGAGGCCCTCCTTCACCTTGCCGAAAAAGTCCTCGGCGGCGGGCGAGAGGATCATCGCCGGGGCGCTGTCGGCCGCCGGGCGATCGCGCGGGTCCTTGCTATCGAGGATGCGCAGCGGGTTCTTCTCCAGCCGGACCAAGCTGTCTTCCGACAGCTCGCCGCGGTATTGCTCGAAATGCGCGACCAGCGCCTCGCGCCAGTTCGCCCGGCTTTCGGGGTCGCCGAGGCTGTTGAGGCGCAGGCTGGCGCCGTCGGACAGGCCGAGCTCGTCGATCACCTGCGCCGCCATCGCGATCAGCTCGACATCGGCCTGCGGCTCGGCGGCCCCGATGATCTCGGCATCGATCTGGTGAAACTGGCGGAAGCGGCCCTTCTGCGGGCGCTCGTAGCGGAACGCCGGCCCGTGGGTCGCGACCTTGAGCGGGGCGTGCTGCTGCCACCCGTTGGTGATGTAGGCCCGCGCGATGCCGGCGGTGAATTCGGGGCGCAGCGTCAGCGATTCCCCGCTGCGGTCGTCGAACGTGTACATCTCCTTGGAGACGACATCGGTCGTCTCGCCGAGCGTGCGGCTGAACACGCCGGTTTTCTCGAACACCGGCATCTCGATCCGCCGGAAGCGGTAGAGCTTGCGCACCCGCTCGAACGTCTCGACGACGAACGCGAAGGCCTCGGCCTCCGGCCCGAAGATGTCCTGCGTGCCGCGGATCGCTTGGGGGGTCTTGCTCATCGGGCGGCGCGTTAGCCGGTTCGCGCCGCTCACGAAAGGCGCTCGTCGAACGCCGGCTTGCGCGCCGCCGCCCCAACGCCCAAGCGGCCCCGATGCACATGAAGACGCTGGTCGCGCTCGCCGCCCTCTCGCTCGCCTTGCCGCTCTCGGCGCAGGAGGTCCGCTCGCAGCCGCCGGTGGGGCTCAACGCTCCGGCGCCCGCGCTGCCACCGAGCCGCGACGAGCCCTATCCCGGCACGATGACGCTGACGGTCGATGCCAGCGACACGCTCGCGCGGGCGTTCAGGGCGACGCAGACGATCCCCGTGCCGGCGGGTGCGCGCGAGATCGTGCTGGTCTATCCCAAGTGGCTGCCGGGGAACCACGGGCCGACCGGGCAGATCCACCGCCTGGGCGACCTGCGCTTTGCCGCCGGCGGCCGCGCGCTCGCGTGGGAGCGGCACGAGGGCGAGCCGTTCGCCTTCCGCGTCGCGCTGCCCGCCGGCACGCGCGAGGTGACCGCGCAGCTCACCTACACCTCCCCCTTCACCAGCGCCGACTGGCGGCCGATCCTGACGCAGGCGATCGCCAACGTGCAGTGGGAGAAGATGAGCCTCTACCCCGCCGGCTACGCGGTGCGGCAGATCCGGGTCAAGCCGCGGCTGGTGCTCCCCGCCGGCTGGACCGCGGCGAGCGCGCTCGACGGCCAGCGGCAGAGCGCGCGCAACGTCGAATGGGCGGAGACCGATTACGAGACGCTGGTCGATTCGCCGGTGTTCGCCGGCGCGCACCGGGCGAACTTCGATCTCGGCAGCAACGTGCGGCTCAACGTCTTCGCCGATCATCCGCGGCAGCTCGCCGCGCCGCCCGAGATGCTCTCCGCGCATCGCAAGCTGGTCGCCGAAACGCTCGCGCTCTACGGCACCCGCCCGTTCGACCACTACGATTTCCTCGTCGCGCTGACCGACGAATTGGGCGGGATCGGGCTCGAACATCACCGCTCGAGCGAGAACACCTTCAGCGGCAGCGGGTGGACCGACTGGAAGGGCAAAGCCAACGAGCGCGGCCTGCTGCCGCACGAATTCAACCACAGCTGGAACGGCAAGCACCGCCGCCCCGCCGCGCTGTGGGCGCCCGACTATCACACGGCGGTGAGCGGCGAGCTGCTGTGGCTTTACGAAGGGCAGACCAGCTTCTGGGACAGCGTGCTCGCCGCGCGATCGGGATTGCAGCCCAAGGAAGTGGCGCTGGGCGAGATGGCCGAGAACGCGGCGAACTATGCGAGCCAGGCGGGGCGCGGCTGGCGCTCGGTCGAGGATACGACCTACAACCCCGCGCTCGCCTATCGCCGGCCGCAGCCATTTGCCTCCCTCAGCCGCGGGACCGACTACTACAGCGAAGCCGCGCTGATCTGGCTCGAAGCCGACCAGATCATCCGCCGCGGCACCGGCGAGGCGAAGGGACTCGACGATTTCGCTCGTGCCTTCTTCGGCGGGCGCGATGGCGACTGGGGCGTGCGAACCTATGCCTTCGAGGATGTCGTCGCGGCGCTGAACGCGATCCATCCGTACGACTGGGCGGGTTTCCTCGACGCGAAGTTCCGCCGCCCCGGCCAGCCGGCGCCCACGCGCGGGATCGAGATGGCGGGTTACAAGCTGGTGTGGAAGGATGAGCCCAATCCCTTCACCAAGCAGGTCGGCGCCGCCGGCGACTTCGCCTGGTCGCTGGGCTTTTCGGTCGGGACCGACGGCGCGATCTCGGGCACGCGCTGGGGCAGCCCGGGGTTTGCCGCGGGGATCAACCCCGGCACCACCCTGGTCGCCGTAGATGGGCTGGCGTTCAGTCGCGAGCGGCTGACCACCGCGCTCAAGGAAGCGAAGGCGAGCCGCAAGCCGATCCGCCTGATCGTCAAGCGCGGCGACCGCTTCGATACGGTCGAGGTGCCGTGGTTCGAAGGCCCGCGCTTTCCGTGGCTCGAGCCGGCGGCCGCGGGCGAGCAACCGCTCGACCGCCTCCTCGCCCCGCGCACCGGCGGCTGACCGGCGCGAAGCGTGTTGCGGGCGCGCGGGCGCCCGGCTAGGGGCGCGCGCCCAAGGAGCGAACATGCGCATCGACAAGATCCCCACGGGCGACAATCCGCCCGAGAGCCTCAACGTGATCATCGAGGTGCCGACCGGCGGCGAGCCGGTGAAGTACGAATTCGACAAGGAATCGGGCGCGCTGTTCGTCGACCGCATCCTCCACACCCCGATGCGCTATCCGGCGAACTACGGTTTCGTGCCGCACACGCTGTCGGACGACGGCGACCCGATCGACGCGCTGGTGATCAGCCGCAGCCCGTTCATCCCCGGCTGCGTGGTCCGCGCGCGGCCGATCGGCGTGCTTCACCTCGAAGACGAGCACGGCGGCGACGAGAAGCTGATCTGCGTGCCGGTGGACACCACGTTCCCCTACTATTCGGACGTCGGCGAGCGGCAGGACCTGCCCTCGATCGTGCTCCAGCAGATCGAGCACTTCTTCACCCACTACAAGGACCTCGAGGCCGAGAAGTGGGTGCGGGTGGGCAAGTGGGGCGATGCCGACGAAGCGAAGCGGATGGTGCTCGAGGCGATCGAGCGGGCCAAAGGGTAAGCCCTTTCTTTTGTGGGCCTGGCAAGGTCCGTTCGTGTCGAGCGCCGTCGAGACATGGCGCGCGGTGTCTCGACTACAGCCTTCGGCTTCCGCTCGACACGAGCGGGCCAA
>JBGSBH010000159.1:0-5517 GCA_041730635.1 Cypionkella sp. | reverse complement strand
CGCCGCCGTCGCCCAGCGCTTCGGCAATGCTCTCGCTTTCGCCCCAGTAGATCGGCAGCGAGGTGAACAGTCCCAGCTCGCGACGGTCGCGCGGCGCCTCCTCCCCGGGCAATGCGACCACCGCGATCCCCGCTGCGAGCGCCGCGGCGGCTGCCGCGGCCGCCAGCGCCCGCCTACGGAACATCGCCCGCCGGTGGGGGGGCCGGCTTCTGCGGCACCGCTTCGGCCGGCAGCACCCCGGCGTCGGCCAGGGGATCGTTCGCCGGCGCCGGCGCGACGGGCGCGGTCGTCGCGGCGACCGGCGCCACCGCCGCGGCCTCGCTCTGCGTCGCGCGCTCCTCGATCACGTTGGCCAGCCCGACGATGAGCACGATCCCGAGCAGCAGCGACAGGCCGACCTGCAACCGGTGGAGCGCCTGCGCGCGAGTGCCCGCGAGCGGCGGAAGCAGCGTCTCGTCGGCGGTTGCATCGGCGGGCTTGCGCAGGGCCATCGCCCGCCAAGCTAGTCGCTGGCGCCGGTCAGTCAACGCCCGCCCCGGCCCCGCCTGGAACCGCCAGCCAGTCGAACACCGGCAATCCCCGGGCCGCGAGCCACTCGGCCGAATAGAGCGTCGATAGATAGCGGAAACCGGTATCGCACAGGATCGTCGCCACGCGCTTGCCCGGCCCCAGCTGCCTGCCGAGCGCGACCGCTCCGGCGACGTTGATCCCCGACGAGAGGCCGAGGCACAGCCCTTCCTCGCGCAGCAGCCGCGCGACCCACGCAAGCCCCTCTTCGTCCGAGACGCGGAACTGCGCGTCGACCGGTGCCCCTTCGAGGTTGCCGGTGATCCGCCCCTGCCCGATGCCTTCCGCCACCGAGCTGCCCTCGGCCTTGAGCTCGCCGCTGGCATAATAGCTATAGAGCGCCGCGCCGTGCGGGTCGGTCAGCGCAATGACGACGTTCTCGTCGCGCTCCTTGAGGCCCATGCCCACGCCCGCGAGCGTGCCGCCGGTGCCGACGGCGCAGGTGAAACCGTCGATGCGGCCGTCCATCTGCTCCCAGATTTCCGCCGCAGTGGTCCCGATGTGCGCCTTGCGGTTGGCGGTGTTGTCGAACTGGTTGGCCCACACCGCGCCGGGGGTCTCTTCGGCCAGCCGCCGGCTGGTGTGCACGAAGTGATTGGCGTCCGAATACTTGGTCGGCGGCACCAGCACGAGCTCGGCGCCCAGCGCGCGCAACGTCGCCATCTTCTCGGCCGACTGGTTGTCGGGCATGACGATGATCGTGCGGTAGCCGCGCGCGTTCGCCACCAGCGCGAGGCCGATCCCGGTATTGCCCGCGGTGCCTTCGACGATGGTGCCGCCCGGCCTGAGCTCACCGCTCGCTTCCGCATCGCGGACGATGCCGAGCGCCGCGCGGTCCTTCACGCTGCCGCCGGGGTTGAGGAACTCGCACTTGCCCCAGATCTCGCAGCCGGCCTCGGCGCTGGGGCCTTCGAGGCGGACGAGCGGGGTGTTGCCGATCAGGTCGAGCGTGCATGCGCTGGCGGGGTGAGCGGTCATGGCGGCCGAGCTAGGCCTGCCCCCGCCGGCCTTCAACGCAGTTCCGGTTTGCGAGCGCCTAATCTTCCTGCGCAATCGTGACGCGGAGGCCGTCGAGGTCGGAGGTCAGCGGCACCTGGCAGCCGAGCCGCGAGTTCTCGTTGCGGTGGTCGCTCGATTCGAGCAGGTCGTCCTCGTCCTCGCTCATCGCCGGCAGCCGGTCCTTGAACGCCGGGTCCACGTGAACGTGGCAGGTCGCGCAACTGCAGCACCCGCCGCACAGCGCCAGCAGCTCGTCGAAGCCGTTGTCGCGGATCGCCTCCATCACCGTCAGCCCGTCGGCCGCATCGACGGTCGATTCCTCGCCGGCACGGTTGACCACGATCAGCTTGGGCATGGCAATCTCGCGTCCTTGTCGCTTTGCTTCGGCGCGGCTGCTAGGGGCTGCCCGCTTCTTTGGCAAGGACGGGACCGGGATGGGGCTGAGCGCGGAGCAGATCAGGAGCAGCCTCGATGCAGTGGCGATGCGCGAGCCGGCGATCGCCCGCGCGCTCGCCGCGGCAGGCTACCCCGAGCCGCGCATCCGCGAGCGCGGGCACGTGACGCTGCTGCGCGCGATCGTCGGCCAGCAGGTCTCGGTCGCCGCCGCCGCCAGCATGTGGAGCAAGCTCGCCGCCGAGGTGGGCGAGGACGTCCCCCCCGCCGAGCTGCTCGCGCGCGATTTCGACACCTTGCGCGCCTGCGGCCTCAGCCGCCAGAAGCAGGGCTACGCACGCTCGCTGTGCGAGCTGGTCGAAGCCGGCGCGATCGACTTCGCTGCGCTGCCCGCGGAAGACGAGGAGGCGATTGCCCAGCTCACCCGGATCAAAGGCATCGGCCGCTGGACCGCCGAAATCTACCTCCTCTTCGCCGAAGGCCGCCCCGACATCTGGCCCGCCGGCGACCTCGCGGTGCAGGCGGGGCTGGGGAAAATATTGGGGCTGGAAGCGCGGCCGACCGAGAAGGAAGCCCGCGCGCTTGCGGAGGACTGGCGGCCGCACCGCGGGGCGACGGCGATCTTCACCTGGCACTGCTACAATAATCCGGCACTCTAGCTGGCAACCCGACCTGTGATGCCTGCGATGGGTGAGAAGCAGACATTGACGCACGGTGAGCGTGCCGCAACGATATGCTGATGTTTGAAAGTAACCCCAAAGCCCGAGCGGACTTGAAGTTGGGAACCCTCTTTGCGGTCGTGGGCGAAGCTGGATGGATTTATTACGGGCAAGTCACGCCCGACAAATCGATCGGCTTCTTCCGACGTCGAGACCGAGAGGTTGCCGACGTTCCAACTATACTTTCATCACCAGTGATGGCGATCGTATTGGTCACACATCCGTCAGTCACAAGAGCACTGCGGGCGGGCCTGTGGCACAAGCTCGGACGATACGATCTTGTAGAGACCCTTCGCGCCCCCCGCCGAACGGTTCAATGGCCGGAGGGCACGCTCCATGTGACTGTCTGGGAAGGCGCGGAAACGATCGATCAGACCCGGGTGGAAGACCCCGCCATACAGGGACTGGAGCGAATGGCCGCGTGGGATGCTGAGGATCACTTACCCGCGCGTTTGACGGCTGACTTCGGAGCAGAAGAGCCTGAGTGGCACATCGGCGGCCCCATTTGGCGGGAGCGACGAGTTAAGGAGGAAATGGCAAGGCGCTGGCCTGCTCAGGCTTGGCATCAACTTCCACCTGACTGGGTCAAGACAGAGTTCTAATAGCAATCCCGCGCTCTAGATCGGTAGCAATCCGCCACGGACAGCGCTAACCGACGCGCGAACGGAGGCGGACATGAGCACGCGCAAGGCGATCTTCATCACCGGGGGCGGATCGGGCATCGGGCGGGCGATCGCGGAGTATTTCGCCGGGCGCGGGTGGTTCGTCGGGCTGGGCGACATCGATGCGGCCGGAATGCAGGAGACGCAGGCGCGGATCGGCAACGGGTTCACCTTCGCGCACAAGTTCGACGTGCGCGACCGGGCGGCGTGGGACACCGCGCTCGCCGCCTTCTCCACCGCCGCGGGCGGGCGAATCGACGTGCTGGCCAACAACGCCGGCATTCCGCTCGGCGGCAGCCTCGACACCAACACTACGCAAGAAATCGAGCGCTGCCTCGACATCAACCTGAAGGGCGTGCTGTTCGGCGCCCAGGCGGCGCTGCCGCACCTCAAGCGGACGGCGCCGGGTTCGTGCCTGCTCAACACCGCCAGCGCGGCGGGCATCTACGGCACCGGCGGGGCGAGCGTCTATTCGGCAACCAAGTTCGGCGTGCGCGCGGTGACCGAAGCGCTCGACGCCGAGTGGGCCGAGTTCGGCATCAAGGTGCGCGACCTGATGCCCGGGTTCATCGACACCCCGCTGCTCGACCACACCCCGAACCAGGGCAGCAACGAAGCGATCCGCAGCCGCGTGAGCGAAGCGGGGCTCGAGATCACCCCCGCGCTGGCAGTAGCCCAGGCGGCGTGGGATGCGGTCCACGGCGAGAAGCTGCATACGCTGGTCGGCAAGACGGCGAGGCGGATGGCCTTCGCCGCCCGGTGGATGCCGGGCCGGGTGCGCCAGATGGCCCGCGCCAACGCGCGACCGCTAGGGCAATAGCGCGTCGATCGCCCGCGCCATGTCGGCATCGCGCCGGCTGAGCCCGCCCGCATCGTGCGTGGTGAGCTCGACCTCTACCCGGTTGTAGACGTTCGACCATTCCGGATGGTGATCGGCCTTCTCGGCCAGCAGCGCGACCCGGGTCATGAAGCCGAACGCCTCGCTGAAGTCGGCGAAGCGGAAACCGCGCGCGATCGCCTTGCCGTCTCGGGTGAGCGACCACGCCGGCAGCGCGGCCAGCAGCGCGTCGCGCTCGGCAGGGGTCAGTTCGGGCACGGGCATCGCGGGTTCCTTGTCGCTCGCGCGGCCTTCGCCTAACCCGCTCGCCGATGCAACCGCCCCTCACCGTGAGCGACCTTGCCTGCCGCCGCGGCGACCGGCTGCTGTTCCGCGGGCTGTCTTTCGAGCTGCGCGCCGGAGAAGCGCTGCAAGTAGTCGGCGCCAACGGCACCGGCAAATCGAGCCTGCTGCGGATCCTCGCCGGGCTGCTGCGGCCGCTGGCGGGGAGGGTCGAATGGCAGGGTCCGGTCGCGCTGCTCGACGACCGCCTGCCACTCGACGAGCACCTGCCGCTCGGCAAGGCGCTCGGGTTCTGGACCCGGCTCGACGCTGCCGATCGAGCGCTCGATCGGGCGGGTTTGTACCCGTTGTCCGACGTGCCGGTACGCTTCCTCTCGACTGGACAGCGCAAGCGCGCAGCGATGCTGCAGTCCGCCCCTCCCGCCGGCGGGCTATGGCTGCTCGACGAGCCCTTGAACGGGCTCGACGCGGCGGGCGTGACCATGCTCCTTGCCCGCATCGAAGCCCATCGCCAAGGCGGCGGGATCGCGGTGATCGCCTCACACCAGCCGATCATCCTGACCGATCTTCAGGAGATCGAACTGACGCGATACTCCCCCTCTCCTTCAGGGGAGGGGCTTTCGTGATAGCAGCCGCCCTCCTCCGCCGCGACCTCGCCCATGCGTTCGGCGGCGGGCGCGGGGGGCCGTGCCTGCCGGTGTTTTTCTTCGTCGCGGTCGCGGTCCTGTTCCCGTTTGCCGTGGGCCCCGATGCGCCGCTGCTCGCGCGGACCGGCGGCGGGGTGCTGTGGATCGCCGCGCTGCTCGCGAGCATCCTGCCGATCGACCGCCTCGTCGCGCCCGACATCGACAACGGGGTGTTCGATCAGCTCGCCCTGCGCGGCATCACCGAGGAGCTGGTGCTGGCCGTCCGCCTGCTCGCCCACTGGCTGAGCTTCGGCCCGCTGCTGCTCGTCGCCGCCCTCCCCGCCGCCGCGCTGCTGGGCCTGCCGGGCGAGGCCGTGCGCGCGCTGCTGTTAGGCCTCGCCTTAGGCACCCCGGGCCTCGCCGCGCTCGGC
>JBGSBH010000158.1:0-5554 GCA_041730635.1 Cypionkella sp. | reverse complement strand
CGCGAGCCCAAGGTGCCGCAGGCGGACGACGACGCCAAGGTCCACGACGCGCACAGCGCCTGGGCGGCCGAGATGGAGCGGGTGCACGGCCTGGCCGAGCTGATCATCGCCAAGCAACGCCACGGCGCGACCGGCAAGGTGCGCCTGAAGTTCGAACCCAAGATCACCCGCTTTTCCGATCTCGCCGACGACGGCCGCAATTACGGCTACGACTAGGCTACAGGCCGAGGTTGAGCCGCCGGGTCACCGTGTAGTCGACCACCGCCACGAGAAACCACGACAGCCGCCAGCGCGCGCGGTTGAAGAGCCCGGCGCGCGATCGGTGCAGCGCCGGGGTGATCGCGGTCGAGGCCGGCAGGTAGCTCGCGACATACGCGCGCAGGCGGTCGGCCAGCGCGCGGTCCTCGACCCGCAGCATCACCTCGAGGTTGAGGTAAAGACTGCGCATGTCGAAATTGGCGCTGCCGAAATAGCTCTTGTCGTCGATCACGATCAGCTTGGTGTGGAGCTTGGTCGCCTCGAACTCCCACACCTCGGCCCCCTTGCGCAGCAGGTAGCCGTAGAGCGAACGGGTGGCCCCGATCGTCGCGCCGTTGTCGCTCTTGGCCGCCAATACGAGCCGCGCACGGCCGCGCCGCGAGAGTTTGCCGATCGCCCGCAT
This sequence comes from Cypionkella sp., assembly GCA_041730635.1. Taxonomy (GTDB): domain Bacteria; phylum Pseudomonadota; class Alphaproteobacteria; order Sphingomonadales; family Sphingomonadaceae; genus Tsuneonella. The sequence continues at coordinate 4,893 of JBGSBH010000158.1, read as the reverse complement.
CGCGCGCTTCGACGGCGAGAAGTACGCCATCACCATGTCGAGCCGCGCGCCGCCGAGCAGGTCGCTGCGCACGTTTCTGACCCAGCTCGACAACCCGCGGGTCGGCCCGCCGATCAGCACTCGCACCGGCCCGTCCCCCGGCTGCCACTGGCGGACCATCCGGCGGATCGCGCGCCAATTCGCGCGCGGGTTGCCGGCCCAGGCATGCAGCGCGTCGAACCATTGGGCGAGATCGGCGACCGCCCGGCCCTCGACTTCGATCGCGAGGTCGCACCAGCCCGCTGCCGCCGGGGGCGCGAAGTAATCATCGGCCACGTTGAACCCGCCGATCATCGCCCGCGCATCGTCGGCGACGACGATCTTCTGGTGGTTGCGGATGAGGTAGCGCAGGTTCCAGCGCGGCGAGAAGCAGCAGAACGTGCCGCCCGCCGCGACCATCTCGGCGAAGAACGCCCGGCGCGCGTCGGCCCCGAACCCGTCGACGATCAGGCTGACCGCAACCCCGCGCGCCGCCGCCGCGGTCAGCGCGTCGCGCACGCGCACGCCGCTAGCATCTTCGGCGAAAATATAGAACGCCATGCGCAGGCTCTCGCGGGCGCCCTCGATCAGCGCCAGGAGCGCGGCCAGCCGATCCGCGCCCGCCGCATGGAACGTCAGCCGATGGCCCTGCGCCTCGACGGTGAACGGGGGCGGTTCGGCATAGTCCATCGGCGAGGCAACTAGAGCCAAATTCTTGACTTGGCGACGCCTCGGCGCTAGGCGCCCCGCTTCCCCGACAACCCCGCTTACCGGAGTGCCCGATGGCGCGCGTTACCGTCGAAGATTGCGTCGACAAGATCCCCAACCGTTTCGACCTGGTGCTGCTCGCCGCCCAGCGCGCGCGCGAAATCTCGGGCGGCGCGGAGCTGACCATCGACCGCGATCGCGACAAGAACCCGGTCGTGGCGTTGCGCGAGATCGCCGAGCAGACGGTGCGGCCCAAGGATCTGCAGGAATCGGTCGTGGTCGGCCTGCAGAAGATCCTGCCTGACGACGAGGACGAGGCGGACGAGATCGGCAGCCTCAGCCAGTCGGCCGAAGCGCTGCGGATCACCGCCGCCGCACCCGCGCGCCAGACCAACGTGGGCGCCGACTACGACGGCTGACGCCGCAGACGCCGGCAAGCACAGAAGGGCCGCCTCCGCCGCCGGAGCGCGGCCCTTTCACATGGTCACTCCCCGCGGCCGGTCGCATGCTGCAGCTCGTCGATCTTGATCGATGCCTCGGCCTTGCTCAGTTCGGGGTCGTAGGCCTCGGGATCGTGCGCTTCCTCGCTCAAAGTCTTGAGGTAGCTCGCCTGCGCGCCGGTCATCGGCTCGTCGCCGGTGGTCCACTGCTCCGGCGGCTTGATCGCGTTCGAGGTCGGTTCGGCCTTGGGGTTGTCGCCCGGTTTCCCTGCAGTCATCGCGTATCTCCTTCTGATGGGACAAACACCGATGTTCTGCGTCTGTTCCCGCTGGTGCGAACCGAAGCGGGGCGTATGATCGCGCGATGACCGCGGGGGTGGACGGATCGGCCGAAGGGTTGGGGCACGGACCGGCCGCGGTCCCGCCCGCGCGAACCGCGGTGCCGGCCGCGGCCGCGGCGGGCCCCGGCCACACCCGCGAGCAGGCGTGCCTCAATTGCCAGGCGGAGCTCATCGGCCCGCACTGCCACCGATGCGGGCAGCGCGCGCACGTGCACCGGACGATCGCCGGGTTCCTGCACGACCTGCTTCACGGCGTGCTGCACTTCGAAGGCAAGATCTGGCACACGCTGCCGCTGTTCGCCTGGCAGCCTGGGCGGCTCACGCGCGAGTACATCGACGGCCGCCGCGCGCGCTATGTGAGCCCGATCGCGCTGTTCCTGTTCGTCGTGTTCCTGAGCTTCGCGCTGTTCAACGCGCTCGGGCCGTCGCCGTCGGTCGCGGATGCCGCCGGCTCATCGCGGATCGGGGCGGTCGAAGCCGAAATGGATCGCGAGATCGCAAAGCTCGAACAGCAGCGCGCCCAGGCGAGCGGCGAGGAGGCTCGCGCGCTCGAAGCCCAGATCGCTGAGAAGCGCGGCGACCGGCGCCGGCTCGGCAAGCTCGCGGGCACGACCGCGATCAGCGATGCCGAGACCAACAACGATGCGATCAACCGGGTGATCAAGCACGTGCGCGAGAACCCGCAACTGGCGATCTACAAGGCGCAGACCAGCGCCTACAAGTACAGCTGGCTGCTGATCCCGCTGTCGGTCCCGTTCGTCTGGCTGCTGTTCCCCTTCAGCCGGCGCTTCCGCGGCTACGACCACACGGTGTTCGTGACTTATTCGATTGCGTTCATGATCGCGCTCGTCGCGCTCGCCAGCCTGCTGTTCTACGCCGGTTGGGGCGGAGCGGGCGCGCTGCTGCTGCTCTACGCGCCGTTCCACCTGTACCGACAGCTGCGCGGCACTTACGCGCTGTCGCGCTTCGGGGCCGCCTGGCGCATGCTGGCGCTCAGCCTGTTCGCCTGGCTGGCGATCGGCCTGTTCGCGCTCGGGATCGTCTGGTCGGCCGGCACCTGACGCCGCGTCACACGGCAGCGCGGATGGCGGAGAGGGTGGGATTCGAACCCACGGTGCGGTTGCCCGCACACCGCATTTCGAGTGCGGCGCATTCGACCACTCTGCCACCTCTCCGCGAGGTCCGGTGTTGGGGACGCGGGGTCCCGGCCGAAGCGAGCGCGGCGCCTAGCCGAGGCCGGGGCGGTTGCCAAGTCCCGACATCGCGCGACGGTGGGGAACGCAGCGGGCGGCGCGCTTGTTTGCCCCGGCGGAAGGATTATATCGAAGCAAGCCATGGACCGCGCACAATTCTTTTCCCCGCAGGCAGGGCGCACGCTCGAGGCGCCGCTCAACGCCCGCGCCCGGTTTCCGATCGGCGCCGTGGTGCGCCACCGCGTGTTCGACTTCCGCGGGGTGGTGTTCGATATCGATCCGGTGTTCGCCAACAGCGACGAATGGTACGAGGCGATCCCCGCCGCGGTGCGCCCGCGCAAGGACCAGCCGTTCTATCACCTGCTCGCCGAGAATGGCGATTCGACCTACGTCGCCTACGTCAGCCAGCAGAACCTGCTGCCCGACGCGGAGAACGGTCCGGTCGACCACCCGCAAGTGGCCCAGTTGTTCGACGAGTTCGCCGACGGCCGCTACCGCCTGCGCCGGGGCCTGACGCACTAGCCGCGCGGGCGTCAGGCTAGCTCTTCAGCTTCCAGCCGGAGCGGAGCAGCGCGTAAGTAGCCGCGCCGAGCGCCAGGTTGAATAGCCCCAGCCCGAGCGCGCTGCCGAGCACCGCGAGGTTGGTGCTGCCGATGTCGCTTTGCCCGAGGAAACCGAAGCGGAAGCCGCTGATCACGTAGAAGAACGGGTTCACCCGGCTGACCGCCTGGAAGGCGGGGCTGAGGTTGTCGATCACGTAGAAGGTGCCCGACAGCAGGCTGAGCGGCGCGACGACGAAGTTGGTGACCGCCGCCGCGTGGTCGAACTTCTCGGCCCAGATCGAGGTCATCAGCCCCAGCAGCGCGAGCATGACCGCCCCCATCAGCCCGAACCAGGCGACCGCCCACGGGTGCGCCATCGCCAGGCTGACGCCCGGGTAGAGCAGCATCGCCAGCCCCACCGCGAGCCCGACCGCGACCGCCCGGGTCACCGCCGCGCCGATCATCCCGGTCATCAGCTCGCCGGTCGAGAGGGGCGGCATCAGCAGGTCGATGATCGTCCCCTGGATCTTGCCCGAGAGGAACCCGAAGCTCGAATTGGCGAAGGCGTTCTGCATCATCCCCATGACGATCAGCCCGGGCGCGACGAATGTGGCGAACGGCACGCCGAGCACCTCGCGCCCCTCGCGCCCCAGCGCGACGGTGAAGATCACCAGGAACAGCAGTGTGGTCACCGCAGGGGCCCAGATCGTCTGGGTCTGCACCTTGAGAAACCGGCGCACTTCCTTAATATAGAGGCTCCACAGCCCGATCCGGTTGACGCCCTGGATCACCGGCTCGCCCCGCGGGCGGAAGCGCGCGGGCGCGGGCGCGGCGGTCTCCGGCGGCTGGACTTGATCGGGCATGGCGCGGCGCCTAGGGCCAAGCGCCCGCCGAAGCAAGCGGACCTCCGGCCGCCGCCCGCCGCCAAATTGACAGGACTATCGACCCCCCGATGAGCTGGACAGACGAACGCATCGCGACGCTGAAGAAGATGTGGGAAGGCGGCGCGACGGCGAGCCAGATCGCCGACGAATTGGGCGGGGTCAGCCGCAACGCGGTGATCGGCAAGGCGCACCGCCTCGGGCTCAAGGCGCGCCCCTCGCCGGTCAGCCCGAAGGAAGACAAGCCCGAGCCGAAGGCGCCGCCCCCGGCCGCCGCGCCGCGCCCGGTGGCGAAGAAGCCGCTCCCCGCCCCGCCGCGTCCCGCGCCGGCGGCCGAGGCGCCGCCCGCCCCGCGCCCCGACGTGCCGAGCCAGCCGCTGCCGGGCGCCGCCGCGCCGATGCCGCGGGTCGTTTCGGTGGGCCCCGGCGGGTTTCTCCGCCAGGGGCCGGGCGACCAGCAGGCGCCGATCCCGCCGGCGCCGCCGCGCCGCCTGGTGCCGGCCAAGCCGAGCCCCGAGATCGCCGACAAGACCAGCTTGCTCGACCTGACCGACAAAGTCTGCCGCTGGCCGATGGGGCACCCTGGCGAGCCCGATTTCCACTTCTGCGGGCAGGCGGTGAACCCGGGCTTTCCCTATTGCGTCGAGCACTGCGGCCGGGCGTATCAGGCGCAGCTGCCGCGCGGCGCGCGCCGGCCGCCCCCGCCGCTGCCGTTCGGCGGCCCGCGCGACCACCGGGCCTTTCTGGATATCTCAGCGCACGCGCGGGCC
>JBGSBH010000157.1:0-5619 GCA_041730635.1 Cypionkella sp. | reverse complement strand
CGCCGATCCGATGCGCCCGGGGGAGGGCGGCCCGCGCTTCGCGGCCATTCAGGCCGGCGGCGTTGCCGGAGGGATCTCGACCGGCCAGCCGCTGGTGGTGCGCGTAGCGTTCAAGCCGACCAGCTCGATCCTCACGCCCGTCGAGACGATCGATCGCGAGGGCAACGCCGCCGAGATCCGCACGAACGGCCGCCACGACCCTTGCGTCGGCATTCGCGGCACCCCGGTGGTCGCGGCGATGATGGCGCTCGTGCTGGCCGATCACAAGCTGCTCCACCGCGCGCAGTGCGGCTAGCCGGGGGCCTGCCGCCCGCCCGCCCGCCGGGCTCCGTCAGTTGAGATCGGTCCCCAGAAGCGTGAAGCGGGCAGGGCCCGTGGCATAGACCCCGTGGCTGCGCGCCGAGGTGGTGCCGAAGGCGATCCCGAGGCGGGCGGTCCCTTCGAGCGCACCGGCGAAGCCCTGCGGGTCGTGCGTGTTGGGGACGCCGTTCACATTGGTCCAGCGATCGTCCAGCCGGATGGTGACGGTGCGGGTCCCGGGCGCCAGCGGGATCACCGCCTGTCCCGGGGCGTACCAGCGGTACGAGCCGTAGCGGCCGCGGCCGGTCCAGTTGTCCCCGCCTTGCTGGAAATAGAGCGAGACGGTGGCGGTCTCGCCCGGAGCCTCGGCGGGGACGAAGCGCGTGCCCTTGGCGGCGTCGATACGGTAGCGCAAGGTGATCTGCCGCACGCCGGCCAGCGGGCGCACGCCGGTGGTCATCGCGTCGATCTCGCCGCCCGCGCGCGGAAAATCGAATGCCACGCCCCCGCCGGGCACCGCATCGGGCTGGGCCGGCATTCCGACCGAATAGTTGCGGCCGCGAAGGACCGGCCCAATTTCCCACGCCTGCGCGGGCGGCATCGCCGCGATCGCGACCGGAACCGCCGCCGATGCCGCGCTGAGGAGCGCGCCCAGAACAAGATGCCGTGTCATGCGCCCGGTCTGGCTAAGTCCGGGTGTCGCCAAGCTGAACCTGCCGGCAACCTTGCGGACAGCAAGGTGCGCCTGCCCGTGCGCGCAACGGTTCCCGCTGGATTGATTGATTATTCCGATGTTCGCAATCGCAACAATCGCCTTTGCTGCGCTGCGATAGCCCCTATCTGCGGCCCAGAGTTCAAACCGTTTCGCAGTGGAGATTTCGAGGACATGGGTATCATCGGCAGCAAACTGAAGCCGTTCACCGCGACCGCCTACAAGAAGGGCGAGAAGTTCTACGACGTCACCGATCAGGACGTGCTCGGCAAGTGGGCCGTGTTCTTCTTCTATCCGGCCGACTTCACCTTCGTCTGCCCGACCGAGCTCGAGGACCTCGGCGAGCATTACGCGCAGCTTCAGAAGCTCGGGGTCGAGGTCTACGCGGTGTCGACCGACACGCACTTCAGCCACAAGGCCTGGGCCGACAGCTCCGAACGCATCGGCAAGCTGACCTTCCCGTTTCTCGGCGACCAGAACCACACGCTCAGCAACAACTTCGGCGTCCTGCGCGAGGGCCAGGGCCTCGCCGACCGGGCGACGTTCGTGGTCGATCCGGACGGCGTCATCCAGCTGGTCGAGATCACCAGCGAAGGCGTCGGCCGCAACGCCAACGAGCTGGTGCGCAAGATCCGCGCCGCGCAATACGTCCGCGAGAACCCCGGCCAGGTGTGCCCGGCTGCGTGGGAGGAAGGTGAGGAAACTCTCGCTCCGAGTCTCGACCTCGTCGGCAAGCTCTGACCGCTAACCGGGGCGCCCCTCCCCCTTCCAGGCGCCCCGGCAAGAGCCCGAGAACACTCGGGTCGCTGGAAGGCCCGGAGCGACCTCCCCCTCCAACATCGCTCCGGGCCTTTTGCCTCCATCCCCCTCACAGGAACCGCTTCGATCATGCTCGACTCCGCGACGCAGGCCCAGCTCACGACTTACCTCGCCAACTTGCGCGAGCCGATCGAGCTCGTCGCTTCGCTCGGCGACGATGCGAAGTCGGCGCAGACCCGCGAGCTGCTGAATGAGATCGCGGCGCTCCACCCGATGGTGCGCGCCCGGTTCGACGGCGAGGACGGGCGCCGGCCGAGCTTCGTCATCCGCCGCGCCAGCGACCCCGCCAGGTGGGTCCGCTTCGCCGGCCTGCCGATGGGGCACGAATTCACCTCGCTGGTGCTCGCGCTGCTGTGGGCCGGCGGGCACCCGCCGAAGGTCGATCCGGCGCTGGTCGAGCAGGTGCGCGCGCTGGAAGGCGATTTTGCGTTCGAGATGTACTTCTCGCTGTCGTGCCACAACTGCCCCGACGTGGTGCAGGCGCTGACGCTGATGGCGCTGGAGAACCCGCGGATCACCGCGACCCTGATCGAGGGCGGTGCGTTCCAGGACGAAGTCGAGAGGCGCGGGGTGATGGCGGTCCCGGCGACGTTCCTCAATGGCGAGCCGTTCTGGAACGGCAAGCTCGAGCTCGGCGAAATCCTCGCCAGGCTCGATGCCGGCGCGGGCGCGAAGCGGGCCGAGGATCTTTCCGCCCGGGCGCCGTTCGAAGTGCTGGTGATCGGCGGCGGACCCGCCGGCGTCGCGTCGGCGATCTACACTGCGCGCAAGGGCTTCGCGACCGGCATCGCCACCGAGCGGTTCGGCGGCCAGCTCAACGATACGCTGGGCATCGAGAACCTGCCGGGCACCGCTTACACCGAGGGGCCTAAGCTCGTGGCCGAGCTCAGGGGCCAGGTCGAAGCCAACGCGATCGATCTCGTCAATCTGGCCGAGGCCGAGCGGCTCGAACCCGCGCGCGAGGCGGGGGGCCTTCATACGGTGCACTTCGCCGGCGGCGGCACGCTCAAGGCGCGCAGCCTGATCCTCGCCACCGGCGCGCGCTGGCGCAGCCTCGGGGTGCCGGGCGAGGCCGAATACCGCAACAAGGGCGTCGCCTATTGTCCGCACTGCGACGGGCCGCTGTTCAAGGGCAAGCGCATCGCGGTGGTCGGCGGCGGCAACTCGGGCGTGGAGGCGGCGATCGACCTCGCCAAGATCGCTGCGCACGTCACGCTGATCGAATTCGACACCCGGCTGCGCGCCGACGCGGTCCTGCAGGCGAAGCTCCACAGCATGGGCAACGTCACGGTGCTGACCCATGCGCAGACCACCGAGGTGTTCGGCGCCGACGGGAAGGTGAGCGGCCTGCGCTGGAAGGACCGCACCACGGGCGAGGAGCGTACGCTGGAACTCGCCGGGGTGTTCGTCCAGATCGGGCTGGTCCCGAACACCGACTGGCTGAAGGGCAGCGGGATCGAACTGTCGCGCCACGGGGAAATCGTCGCCGACGGCGAGGGGCGCACCGCGCTGCCCGGCGTGTTCGCCGCCGGCGACGCGACCACCGTGCCCTACAAGCAGATCGTGGTGGCGATGGGCGAAGGATCGAAAGCCGCGTTGTCGGCGTTCGATTACCTGATCCGCCACGAACCGCTCGCGCAGGCGGCCTGAGCTTCATCGGCCGCTTCGCTCAATCAGTCGCAATTAATCGATTGGACGGCCCATCGGTCAGGCGGCATCCTGTTGCTTGAACGGGCGCACGAGCGCACCCCGGGCAAGAGGAGAGATCGCCATGGACGCCAAGACCGGAAGCATCGGCAATGGAAGCGGGGGCAGTGAAGGCTGCCCGTTCGACCATAGCGTGCGCAGCCTGCTCGGCCGCACCAACCGCGACTGGTGGCCGCAGGCGTTGGCGCTCGACATCCTCGCGCCCAACGGCCCCTCGAACCCGATGGGCGACGATTTCGATTATGCGGAGGCGTTCAACGCGCTCGATTACGCCGCGTTGAAGCAAGATCTCCACGCGCTGATGACCGACAGCCAGCCGTGGTGGCCGGCGGATTACGGCCACTATGGCCCGTTCTTCATCCGCATGGCTTGGCACGCGGCGGGCACCTATCGCACCGGCGACGGGCGCGGCGGCGCCAACAGCGGCCAGCAGCGCTTCGCCCCGCTCGATTCGTGGCCCGACAACGGCAACCTCGACAAGGCGCGCCGCCTCCTCTGGCCGATCAAGCAGAAGTACGGGCGCCACATCAGCTGGGCCGACCTGTTCATCCTCGCCGGCAATGTCGCGATCGAATCGATGGGCGGCCCGGTGTTCGGCTTCGGCGGCGGGCGCGCCGACGTGTTCGAGCCCGAGAAGGACATCTATTGGGGCGAGGAGGACAAGTGGGTCAACGAAGGCGTCGAGACGCGCCTGCGCCCGGATGAAGGCTATCACGAATTGGACGGGCCGCTCGCGGCGATCCAGATGGGCCTGATCTACGTCAACCCCGAAGGGCCGGGCGGCAACCCCGATCCGCTGCAGTCGGCGCGCGACATCAAGGTGACCTTCGAGCGCATGGCGATGAACCACGAGGAGACCGTCGCGCTCACCGCCGGCGGGCATACCTTCGGCAAGGCGCACGGCAATGGCGATCCCTCGTTGCTCGGCGCGGCGCCGGCGGGCGGCGATCTCGCCGCGCTCGGCTTCGGCTGGGTCTCGACCCACGAGAGCGGCGGGATCGGCGAGCACACGGTGACCAGCGGCATCGAGGGATCGTGGGTCAACACCCCCACCGAGTGGAGCGCGAACTACTTCCGCCTGCTGCTCGACTACGAATACGAGCTGGTGAAATCGCCCGCCGGGGCGCAGCAGTGGCAGCCGATCGGTCAGCGCGAAGAGGACATGGCGCCGGCCGCGTGGGACCCGAGCAAGAAGGTGCCCACGATGATGACCACCGCCGACATGGCGCTCAAGGTCGACCCGGAATTCCGCAAGATCAGCGAGAAGTTCCGCAACGATCACGAGGCGTTTAAGGACGCATTCGCGCGCGCCTGGTTCAAGCTGACGCACCGCGACATGGGGCCCAAGGTCCGCTACCTCGGCCCCGAGGTTCCGGCCGAGGACCTGATCTGGCAGGACCCGGTTCCCGCCGGCACGATGCCGTCCGATGCCGAGGTCGAGGCGGTGAAGGCGAAAATCCGCGAGAGCGGCCTCACCGTCAGCCAGCTGATCAAGACCGCCTGGGCTTCGGCCTCGACCTACCGCAAGAGCGACCATCGCGGCGGCGCCAACGGCGCGCGGATCGCGCTCGAGCCGCAGCGCAACTGGGAGGTCAACGAGCCGGCGATGCTCGCCAAGGTGCTCGACACGCTCGACTAGGATTTCTTAATGGAGCTTCGTCTTGAACAAGGTCCTATAGGAGAGGAAGCGGCAACTAAGGCGCTTCTTGAATGGTGGGCTAGTAGGTAGCTTTGAACTTACTAGAACGCAATACAACAACTGCAACTAGTAAATAAGCGCTCATTACAAAAAGCGGAACCTTTGCTGTAACGCCCGATGTTGGCAGCAACAACGCCGCAATCAACCCGCCGCTCACAATCGCGCTATTTACAACGACATCGTAAACAGCAAATACTCGTCCGCGGTAGTAATCATCAATCTTTGATTGAACCAGGGCATCATTTGTCACCTTAATATTTTGCCCAAAAAATGCGGTCATAAAAGCGGTAACCGATAAAGCAACCTCGGTCTGCCAAATCGCTAAAAAGATCGGTGAAAATGCGCTGGCAAACATTGCAAACTTAATCCAACGGTGACGACC
>JBGSBH010000156.1:0-5653 GCA_041730635.1 Cypionkella sp. | reverse complement strand
ACATGCGCCGGGAATATCTGACCCACGCCGAATTGATGGCTCATCTGCGGATGGAGGGGCTAGAGGGACCGGAAGCCGTCAAGTCCGCGCGCGTCGAAAGCGACGGCCGAATCAGCGTGGTGAAGCGCGATTGATCGAGTCACCCAGGCGACTGCGATGGAGCGGGTGATAATTCCGGGGCGCTCACCCGCGGCCTGTCGGGGGGTCCGAGCGTGGTCGGCCGCCCGCCGTTGATTGGCCGCGTCCCGTCGCATCGTCCCGTCGACGCATAAATCGCTGGAACCACCCGCGGCCCCGGGGCTTGGCGCAATATGCCGACCGAAAAACCCGTGGCTCTCGCGCTGGTGACGCAGACTCATCTCGACATGCTCGGGAGCAGCCTGAAGGTCGTCTTCCGCGTCGAAGACGATGCCGAGGGCTTCGCCGACCTCTTGCGCCGCTTCGATGCGCCCAGGCCCCAGGCCAGCCAGCCCCCGCGCCGCTGAGCGGCCCGTTCCGGCCGGGCTTTCCTACACCGCCGCTTTCTGCCTAGATGCGCCCATGGTCTGCGCGTCCGCCCTTCATGTCCTCCCAGCGGCGAGCTCGGCGGGGGCCGGAAAGAAGTCCCCCAACCCCATCAACCCCGTCCACGGTGTGTAAACTTGACCCAGCGGGAGCTGCCTGAATGAGCGAAGCGATCCTCGAGCCCGAGCTGCCGATCATCGATCCGCACCACCACTTGTGGGACTTGCGCCCGCTGCTGCCCGCCTTCCCCGAGCCGCGCCACGATTTCCTCGAGGCGCTGGTGGGCGCGCCCTATTACACGTTCGATCAGCTGCAGGCCGATACGCAGAGCGGCCACCGGGTGGTCGGCACCGTGTTCATGGAATGCGGCGCGTTCTACGATGCCAGCCGGGGCGAGGCGCTGAAGACGGTCGGCGAGGTCGAGTATGTGAACGGCGGCGCGGCGCAGGGGGCGAGCGGGCTCTACGGCGCGTACCGGCCCTGCGCCGCGATCGTCGGGCATGCCGATCTCACCCTCGGCAGCCGGGCGGGCGAAGTGCTCGACGCCTTGCAGGCGGCCAGCCATCGCTTCGTCGGCATCCGCCACGCCGCCGCGTGGGACGCGGACCCGGAGGTGCTGGGCGCGCCCTTCCACCACCCGCCGGGGCTCTACCGCGATGCCACCTTCCGCCAAGGCTTCGCCGAGCTGGGCAAGCGCGGGCTGACCTTCGACGCCTGGCTGCTCGAGCCGCAGCTCGGCGACCTCGTCGACCTCGCCCGCGCTTTTCCCGACCAGCCGATCGTGCTCGACCATTGCGGGACGCCGCTCAACATCGCCAGCTATCGCGGCCGGCTGCACGAGCGGTTCGATCCCTGGCGCGCGAGCATCCGCGCGCTCGCCGAGTGCCCCAACGTCCACGTCAAGCTCGGCGGCCTGGCGATGGCGTTCTGCGGAATGCCCGAAAAAGGCCCCGCCGCAGGGCTCGGCTCGGAGACGCTGGCGGCGATGTGGCGGCCCTATATCGAGACCTGCATCGAGGCGTTCGGACCCTCCCGCGCGATGTTCGAGAGCAACTATCCGGTCGATCGCTGGGGCGCGAGCTATCCGGTGCTGTGGAACGCCTTCAAGCGCCTGGCGCACGCCGCCTCGGACGGCGAGAAGCGCGACGTGTTCGCCGGGACGGCGGCCCGGGTGTATGGCATCGAGCATCTGTTGCCCCAACCCTGACCAAACAACAGACCGTCACCCCGGCCCCCGAGCCGGGGTCCCACTACTTTCAAGCGCGTCGCTGGAAGAGAAGCGGGACCCCGGATCAAGTCCGGGGTGACGATGAGGGGATTGAGCGCGACCCGAGCTTCAAGGGGAGTTTGCGCCGGCTTAGCCCGGCTCGACAGCGTCACACCCGCGCCCTAAGTCGGTTTCAAACCGCAACCGGAGATGCCGATGCCGACTACCCTGCCCGCCCCGTTCGACCGCCTGCGCCTGCCCGTCATCGGCTCGCCGCTGTTCATCGTCTCGGGGCCGGAGCTGGTGATCGCGCAGTGCAAGGCGGGGATCGTCGGCAGCTTTCCGGCCCTAAACGCGCGGCCCTCGGGCATGCTCGACGAGTGGCTGCACCGGATTACCGAAGAGCTCGCCGCGCACAACCGCGCGCACCCCGAGCGGCCGGCCGCGCCCTATGCGGTCAACCAGATCGTCCACAAGTCGAACAACCGATTGGACGAGGACATGGCGGTGTGCGCCAAATGGGCGGTGCCGATAGTGATCACCTCTCTGGGCGCGCGCGAGGACGTGTTCGCCGCGGTCGAGGGCTGGGGCGGGATCACCTTGCACGACGTGATCAACGACCGGTTCGCGCGGAAGGCGATCGAGAAAGGCGCGACCGGGCTGATCCCGGTCGCCGCAGGCGCGGGCGGGCATGCCGGCACGCTCTCGCCCTTCGCGATGATGCAGGAGATCCGCGCCTGGTTCGCCGGTCCGGTGGCGCTGTCGGGCGCGATCGCGCACGGCCGCTCGGTGCTTGCGGCGCAGGCGATGGGAGCGGACTTCGCCTACATCGGCAGCCCCTGGATCGCCACCCACGAAGCCAACGCCGATGAGCGCTACAAGGAGGCGATCGTGGCGGCCGAAGCGGACGGGATCGTCTATTCGAACCTCTTCACCGGCGTGCACGGCAACTACCTGCGCTCGTCGATCGAGGCGGCCGGGATGGATCCCGACAACCTGCCGCAGAGCGATCCCAGCAAGATGAATTTCGGCAGCGGCGGCAACACCGAAGCCAAGGCGTGGAAGGACATCTGGGGCTCGGGCCAGGGAGTCGGCATGGTGCGCGCGGTCGAGAGCGTCGCCGAGCGGGTCGATCGCCTCGCTGCGGAATATCAGGCGGCCAAGGAAGAGCTCGCCGCCAAGATGCTGTGAGCCTAGAACACGCCCGCGGCGAGCCCTTCGGCCAGCGCCGCGCCGAGCTCGCGGCAGGCGGCGAGCGCTGATGCGGGCACCGTCTTGGGCGCGAGGATCGCGTCGGGAGTCTGCGCCCCCAGGTTGACGATCAGCGGTTCGGCCACCCGCTTGAGCCGCCAGCCGGTGGCGATGCGGTCGATCTGGCGCTGCGCGCCCTCGCCGTCCGAGCCGGCCGCGATCGCGGTCGCATAGGCGCGGCCCTCGATCTGCCCGAGCACCGGGTAGTAGCAGCGGTCGAACATCTCCTTCATCAGCCCGCTCATCGAGGCGAGGTTTTCGGGGCAGACGAACAGGTAGCCGCCGGCAGCGAGCAGATCGGCCGGCTGAACCTCTTGTGCGCCGAGCAGCCGCGCCCCGCCCGCCGCGCCCTCGAACGCCGCCCGCGCCATCGCCTCGGCCGCGCCGGTGCGGCTGTGCCAGGCGATCAGCAGCGGCGGGTCCATCCGGCGGTGCTCCGCGCTGGGCTGTCGATTGTCAACCGCAGGGCGCTTTGCCGGGTGCGGCCGCTCGGCTAGACCGGACGCCATGGCGTCACACGCGTACACCTCGGTCCTCGGCGTCGAGCGCTCGCTCTCGGGCAAGGCCTGGCGCTGGCGCGGCGGCAACATGGCATTGGGCGCCGCATCGGGCGGGCTCGACGACGTGGTGACCCAGCTGCTGCTCTCGCGCGGGGTCGAGCGGCACGACCTCGACCGCCACCGCGCGCCGACGTTGCGCGCCTTTCTGCCCGACCCTTCGGTGTTCCAGGACATGGACGCCGCCGCCGACCGCCTCGCGCAGGCGGTGCTGACCGGCGAGACCGTCACCATCTACGGCGACTACGATGTCGACGGCGCGACCAGCGCGGCGCTGCTGGTGCGGCTGCTGCGGATGCTGGGATGCGATCCGCGCTACTACATCCCTGACCGCCTCCTCGAAGGTTACGGCCCGAGCGGCCCGGCGCTGGTGCGGCTGGCGGAGGAAGGCTCCAGCCTGATCGTCACCGTCGACTGCGGGGCGATGGCGCACGAGGCGCTGGCGCAGGCCCATGCCGCCGGGGTCGACGTGATCGTGGTCGATCACCCCAAGTGCGCCGCCGAGAACCCGCTCGCCGCGGCGCTGGTCAATCCCAACCGGCTCGACGAGAGCGCGCTCGGCGCCGAGCACGGCCACCTCGCCGCGGTGGGGGTGGCGTTCCTGCTCGCGGTCGCCGTGGTCCGCACGCTGCGCCGCCGTGGCTTCTTCGCCGACAGGGCCGAGCCCGATCTGATGAGCCTGCTCGATCTGGTCGCGCTCGGCACGGTGGCCGATGTCGCGCAGATCCGCGGGCTGAACCGCGCCTTCGTCGCCCAGGGGCTCAAGGTGATGGCACGCCGGGCGAACGTCGGGATGGCGGCACTGATCGACGCCAGCCGGCTGAAGCGCGCGCCCACCTGCAGCGACCTCGGCTTCGCGCTCGGCCCGCGGATCAACGCCGGCGGCCGCGTCGGCGAAGCCACGCTCGGCGTGCGGCTGCTCACCACCGACTGCCAAGACGAGGCCACCGCGATCGCCGCGCAGCTATCCGCGCTCAACGACGAGCGGCGGGCGATCGAAGCGGAGGTGCAAGCGGGGGCGGAGGCATTGCTCGAGGGGCAGCACAACCGCGCGGTCCACCTGCTCGCCGGGAGCGGATGGCACCCCGGGGTGATCGGCATCGTCGCCGGCCGGATCAAGGAGCTGACCGGCAAACCGGCGCTGGTCGTCGCGCTCGACGGGGACAGCGGCAAGGGTTCGGGCCGCTCGATCCCCGGGGTCGACCTCGGCGCGGCGATCATCGCCGCGCGCGAGGAAGGTTTGCTGGTCGCGGGCGGCGGGCATGCGATGGCGGCGGGGCTGACGGTGGCAGCGGACAAGGTGGGCGCGCTCGCCGACTGGCTCGACGCGCGGCTCGGCTCTGCCGTCGCCCGCGCCCGCGAAGGCGAGACGCTGCCGCTCGATCTCTCGCTCGCCCCGGGCGGCCTCACCCCCGACCTCGTCGCCGCGCTCGACGGCGCGGGGCCGTTCGGGATGGGCTGGCCCGGCCCGCGTGTGGCGGTGGGCCCGGTGCGCCTGGTCAAGGCCGAGCCGGTCGGCAGCGGCCATGTGCGCGCCGTCGCCAGCGGAAACGACGGGCGCAGCTTCAAAGCGATCGCCTTCCGCGCCGCCGAAACGCCGCTCGGCCAGGCGTTGCTCCACGGCGCGCGCGGGCGCACGCTGTGGCTCGCCGGGCGCGCGCGCATCGACGACTGGGGTGACCGCCCTCAGGCCGAGCTGCACCTGGAGGACGCGGCCTGGGCCGACTAGCGCGGGCGCGGGCGGGGTTGACCGGCTGCCGGGCCGCCCCTAAGGCGCGCGCCACGCTTTCCGGAGCGGCCCCTTCGTCTAGCGGTCAGGACGCGGCCCTTTCACGGCTGAAACACGGGTTCGATTCCCGTAGGGGTCACCACGGTGAAGCGCGCCACGCTCTCACGCATGGCCCCTTCGTCTAGCTCACTGACTGGCCGCCGCCACCAGCTGCGCCGCCACATGAAGCACATCGCCCATCCGATCATTGGCGATGCCACACACGGCAAGGGGCCGCTGAACCGGGCGGTGGAGGTTCGTGACAGACCCGCAAGGTCAATCTGCAGCCTCGCCGCTGGGGAATTAACCATGGCGATGAATCTTCAAACCCAAGACGAACCCGAAGTGATGATGGACATCAACACC
>JBGSBH010000155.1:0-5679 GCA_041730635.1 Cypionkella sp. | reverse complement strand
TGGCCGGTGCCGGACGAGGACGGCAGCGGCCACAGCGTGACCCGGTGAGCGCGGCGGCGAAGGTCACGCGCCAGCACCGGCCACAGGTCGGGCGCGCCGAGCGGACGCCAGGTGAAGCTGTACCAATTGCGCAGGGCCTCGAGCCGGCCACCGGCCTGGCGCAGCACCAGCGCCGCGCGCCGGTCCTGCTCGCTGGCGAAGGCGACCAGCGCGGGGCCGAGCAGCGCGAACCATTCGGCGCGTTCGAACGGCCCGGCCGGTTCCTGCGCCACGGCTTGCAAGACGTTAACCGTGTCGTGATAGCTGACCGTCGCCAAGCCCGTTTCCCGTATCCTTGCCGGAGTATCCATGTCCCTCGCGCCCGACCCCCGGCCCCGGCCGCTCGATCACCTTGCCGAAAGGGGCGAGGGCGGGGCGCCGGCGCTGGTGCTGCGCGGGCGGACGCTTAAACACGATGACTTAAGAACCCGTGTCGGGCAGCTCGCGGCATGGCTCGCCGGCCGGGCGCAGCCGGGCGCGCGAATCGCGAGCTGGGCCGCGAAGGGGGAAGCGACCTGCCTGCTGCCGCTCGCCTGTGCGCGTGCGGGGCTGGCGCACGTGCCGATCAACCCGCTTCTGCGGCGGTTGCAGGTGGCGCATATCGTGGCGGACAGCGGCGCGGCGCTGCTGATCGCCACCCGCTCCCGGCTGGACAGTCTCGAGTCCGGCGACGTGCCGGCGGGCTGCGCGACGCTCTCGGACGAGGAACTCTGGGACCTTGTCGAGCCATGCGAACCGCTGCCCCCGTCCGACCGCGATCCGGCGGAGCTGGCGGCAATCCTCTATACCAGCGGCTCGACCGGTCGGCCCAAAGGCGTGATGCTGAGCCACGCCAACATGTGGCTCGGCGCCATCAGCGTGGCGCACTATCTGGGTCTCGCCGAGGACGACGTGACGCTGGCCGTGCTGCCACTGAGCTTCGACTACGGCCAGAACCAGCTCTTCAGCACCTGGTATGCCGGGGGCTGCGTGGTGCCGCTCGACTATCTCGTGCCGCGCGACGTGGTGAAGGCTTGCGCGCGCCACCGGGTGACCACGCTCGCCGCGGTGCCGCCGCTCTGGCTTCAGTTGACCGAGGTCGACTGGGCACCGGAGGCGGTGGCGGCGATGCGCCGGCTGACCAATTCGGGCGGCGCGCTCACCGAGCCGCTGGTGCGCGCGCTGCGGGCGCGCTTTCCCCACGCGCGGCTGTTTCCGATGTACGGGCTGACCGAGGCGTTCCGCTCGACGTATCTCGACCCTACGCTCGTCGATGCCCACCCGACTTCGATGGGACGGGCGATCCCGTTCGCGGAGATCCTGGTCATTGGCGACGATGGCGAGCTGGCGCCCGACGATGCCGAGGGCGAACTGGTCCATTGCGGGCCCCTGGTGGCGCAGGGCTATTGGCGCGACGCCGAGCGGACCGCGGAGCGTTTCCGCCCCGCGCCCGCCGCGTCGCGGTATGGCGGCACGGCGGTGTGGTCGGGCGACCGCGTCCGCCGCGCGCCCGACGGGCTGCTCTATTTCGTCGGCCGGCGCGATGCGATGATCAAGAGCGCGGGCAACCGGATCAGCCCGCAGGAGATCGAGGACGCCGCCGTAGCCACGGGGCTGGTGGCGGAAGCGGTCGCGGTCGGCGTACCCGACGCGCGGCTGGGACAAGCGGTGTCGCTCGCGGTCCGCCCGGCCGGCGCGTTCGACGAGGATGCCATCAGGAAGGCGCTTGCCGCCGCGCTGCCGAACTTCATGCAGCCGCGTCTGATCCGCGCCTATGCCGATATCCCGCGCAATCCCAACGGCAAGCTCGACCGCACGGCGCTCGCCGCCGAGCTCGCCGCATGAAGCCGCTCGGGCCGATCCCCGCGGGCTACGCTGCCGCTGGCGGGGAGCTCGTCATCGGCGGCAAAACCGCGCGCGAGCTGGTCGCCGAGGCCGGCGGCACGCCGCTGTTCGTCTACTCGCGGGCGCACCTCGATGCGCGAATGGCCGAGCTGCGGGCGGCGATGCCCGCGCGCCTGGCGATCCACTACGCGGTGAAGGCCAACTCGTGGCGCCCGGTGCTCGAGCACATGGCCGGCCTCGCCGACGGCTTCGACATCGCTTCGGGCGGCGAGCTCGCGCTGGTCCGCGAGGCGGGAATCGACCCGGCTCGCGTCAGCTTCGCCGGACCCGGCAAGCGCGACTGGGAGCTGGAGGCGGCGATCACCGCCGGCGCGACGCTCAATTGCGAAAGCGAGAACGAGGCGCGCCGCGCGTTGGCGATCGGCCAGCGGGTCGGCGAGCCGCCGCGCATCGCGGTCCGGGTGAACCCCGATTTCGAGCTGCGCGGCTCGGGCATGAAGATGGGCGGGGGCGCCAAGCCGTTCGGGATCGACGCCGAGCGTGTGCCGGCGCTCGCCCGCGAACTGATCGCGGAAGGCGCCCATTGGCGGGGCTTGCACATCTTCACCGGCAGCCAGGCGCTCGACGCCGAGGCGATTGCCGAGACGCAAGGCAACGTGCTCGACCTCGCCGACCGACTGGCGCGGGAGATCGATACCGGGCCGCTTCCCAAGCTCAACATGGGCGGCGGGCTGGGCATTCCCTATTTTGCCGGCGACAGGCCGGTCGATCTGTCGATCGTCGGCAAAAGACTGGCCGAACGTTTCGACTCTCTCCCCGCAAGTCTCGACACGACGCAGATGTGCATCGAGCTCGGCCGTTATCTGGTCGGTGAGGCCGGGGTGTACTTGTGCGAACTGGTCGACAAGAAGGTGAGTCACGGCGAGACCTACCTCGTCACCGACGGCGGGCTGCATCACCAGCTCGCCGCATCGGGCAATTTCGGCACCGTGGTGCGGCGCAACTACCCGGTCGCCGTCGCTACCCGGTTCGACAGCCCGGCTACCGAAGTGGCGAACGTCGTCGGTTGCCTGTGCACCCCGCTCGACCGGCTGGCGGACCGGGCGCTGCTGCCCGCGGCCGAAGTGGGCGACCTGATCGCGGTGTTCTGCGCCGGGGCCTATGGCGCGAGCGCCTCGCCCGCCAACTTCCTCGGCCAGGGGCCGGCGCGCGAGCTGCTCGTTTAACCTTTTCGCCGCCGCTGTCCCGTGGCGGGACCGGCCGGGTTAACCGCCTTCAAGCCTAACGGTATCTTCACCAATCTCCGCGAGAAAGCAGGCCGGTACACGCGTTCGAGCGGTGCGCCGGGTCGCTCCCGGCGGATGCACCGCGCGGGCGCCAGCGAGGATGCATCATGCGGCAAGGTCGTTCCCACCCTCTCATCGCGAGCACCGTGCTCGCCGCGTTCGCGCTCGGCGGCTGCGCCTCGAGCGGCGGGGGCGGGCAATTACCACCGGCCTCGTTCGTTGCGATGCAGGAGGGGCCCGGCGAAGACTACATCATCGGTCCGCTCGACGAGCTGACCGTCAGCGTGTGGCGCAATCCGGAGCTGAGCGCGGAGAAGATCCAGGTCCGCCCCGACGGCCGGATCACCACCCCGCTGGTGAGCGACATGCCCGCGGTCGGCAAGACCCCCGCGATGCTCAGCGAGGACATCCGCCTGCAGCTTTCGCAATACATCGAGGAGCCGCTGGTCAGCGTGATCGTGACCAACTTCGCCGGCACATTCAGCCAGCAGGTGCGCGTGATCGGCGCGACCGAAAAGCCCGCCAGCATTCCGTTCCGCGCCAACATGACCGTGCTCGACGCGATGATCGCGGTCGGCGGCCTCAGCGAGTTCGCCGCCGGCAACAAGGCCAAGCTCATCCGCTTCGACAAGCAGGCCGGGCGCCAGCGCGAGTACGGGCTGCGCCTCGGCGACCTGCTCAAGAAGGGCGAGAGCGAAGCCAACGTGATGCTCCAGCCGGGCGACGTGATCATCATCCCCGAAAGCATGTTCTGAAGGTCGCCCGCACATGAACGAGGTCTTCGAGGAACTGCGCGCCGCGGCGCATTCGGCCTGGGCGCGGCGCTGGCTGGTGCTGGGCGTCGCGTGGGGGGTCTGCCTGCTCGGCTGGATCGCGGTGGCGATGATCCCCAACGCCTATGAATCGAAGGCGCGGATCTACGTCCAGCTCGACGACGTGCTGGCCGACCAGCTCAAGATCGCCGGCGGCGGCGCGGCCGAGATCCAGCGGGTCAAGAAGACCCTGGCGGGCGCCGTGAACCTCGAGAAGGTCGTCCGCTCGACCGACCTCGGCAAGGACATCGCCAGCCAGCGCGAGATGGAGAAGGCGGTCGCCAGCCTCGCCGAGGACGTCAAGGTCGAGAGCATCGAGGACAACCTGTTCACGATTACCGCCAAGGTCGGCAAGCGCAGCCTGTCCGACGCGGAGAACGCGCGGCTGGCGCAGAACGTCGTCCAGAAGCTGATCGACATTTTCCGCGAGGAGAACATCGCCGGCAACCGCGGCGAGGTCGCCGAGACGGTCGTGTTCCTCGCCCAGCAGCTCGCGCAGCGCAAGGCGGAGCTCGAGGCGGCCGAGGCGAAGCTCTCGGCATTTGAGGCACAGCATCCCGAGCTCGTCGGCGGCAGCGCGGCGATCTCGGGCCGGCTTTCCGCTACCCGCTCCGAGCTGCGCGGGGTCGAAGCAGACCTCGCCGCCGCGCAGAGCGCGCTCGCGGCGATCAGCGGCCAGCTCGCGGGCACGCCCCGCACCCTTGCCGGTGGCGGCAGCGGCGACGGCAGCGCGCTCGGCCAGGCGCAGGCGCAGCTCGCCGGGATGCAGGCGCGGGGGCTGACCGACAGCCACCCCGACGTCGTGGCGCTGAAGCGCCAGATCGCACTGCTCCAGCGCAGCGGTGCCGGCGCCGCCGCGGGCATGCCGAACCCGGCCTACACCTCGCTTGTGTCGATCAAGGCCGAGCGCGAAGCCAACGTTTCCGCGTTGCTCGCGCGCAAGGCCGCGCTGCAGGCCGACATCAGCGGCGGGATGGCCGACCAGGCGAGCGAGCCGGCGGTGGCCGCCGAAGCCAACCGGATCGGCCGCGACTACGAGGTGCTCAAGAAGAAATACGACGAGCTGCTGCAGAACCGCGAGGAGATGCGCCTGCGCGGCCAGGTCGAAAGCGAGCGTTCGAGCTTCAAGTTCGACGTCGTCGATCCGCCGACGATCCCGCGCCAGCCGGCGTCGCCCAATCGCCCGCTGTTGCTGTTCGGCGTCCTGCTCGCGGGCCTCGCGGCCGGCGTGGCGACGGTGTTCGCGCTGGGCCAGCTCAAGTCGACTTTCGCCACGGCCGGATCGCTCGAGCGCGCGCTCGACCTGCCCGTGGTCGGCACGATCTCCGAGGCGCTCAGTCCCGGCGCCCAGGCGCGCCGCGCCCAGCGAATGAAGCTGTTCTACGCCGGCAGCGGCGCGCTCGGGGGGCTGTTCGTGCTCCTGCTGGGGATCGAGTTCCTTCAGCGCGGCATGGTGGCGTGAGCGGGGGCCCGACGATGACCGAACACAGCAAGATTCCGCTGCCCGGTGGTGACAAGCGGCCGGCCCCCTCCGGCTCATTGCTCGAACGCGCGAGCGGCTCGTTCGCGCTCGACCCGTTCCGCCCGGCGGCCGTGCCGGCGCAGCTCGAGGATAGAAAAATCTTTGGGTTTAATTTGTCCTTTTGCAATTGCCATAGCAAAATAACCTTGTCCATAAACATGTTCAGCTGGAGCTTCGTTACCAAATTTGATAGACG
>JBGSBH010000154.1:0-5699 GCA_041730635.1 Cypionkella sp. | reverse complement strand
CAGCGGACGGCGGCGATGCAACCTGTCCGTCCGCGCGATCCGATCGCCGCCGCGCTCGCGCGCTACGGCAGCTAGCTAGCCCTGTCCGTCGGCAGACGGCTGGTCGGCGGAATCCTCGAACCACGCGTCGACCGGTCCGTTGAGCTTCAGGGTCAGCGGCTGGCCCTTGCGGTCGACGGTCTTGCCCGCCTGGACCCGGATCCAGCCCTCGGAGATGCAATACTCCTCGACGTCGGTTCGCACCCGGTCCTTGAAGCGGATGCCGACCCCGCGTTCGAGCGCGGCCTGGTCGAAATGCGCGCTGCGCGGGTTTACCGACAGGCGGTCGGGCGGGGTCTGCGGCGGATCGCCGGCGGAGGTCTCGTCGTTCATCGGCAGCGGCCCATAGGCGCGACGGTTCGGGGCGGCAAGCTCAGTCGGGCGGCAACTCGGTTTCGGGCGGTGCTGCGCGTTTCGCCGGCTCGGTGACGCCCGCACCGGCGCGTTCGGCGTCGATCGAACTGCCACCGGTGTCGAGCACAGGGCCCGTGTCGGCCTGCTTGCCGTCGGCGTCGAGCGGCGCGGGCGCAGCCTCGTCGCGCGGAGCCCGCGTCATGCGCTGGTGCCTTGAGCGGGCGGCATCTCCAGCGGTTGCTGGCCGGGGGCCCCGTCCGGCTGGCTCGGCACTATCTCGTCGGGCTGGCGCACAGGGTCTTCGGCAGGGGCGACCGACGGGGGGCTTTCGGGCGGCGCCGCGGGCTCGATCGTGTCGGGGCCGGGGTCGGGCTGATCGTCGGGTTTCGAAGCCATCGCTGAGGTTCCTCTCGCCGGCTCCAACGGCGGGGAGGGGGCCCTCGTTCCCCGGCTTGCCCTTTGAGGCGGCGCGCTGTAACGGCGCACCCCTGTTCGCGGGCGGGCCACCCCGCGCGGGCGGCTTCGTTCGGCGATGCGGGCGTGGCGGAATTGGTAGACGCGCCGGTTTTAGGTACCGGTATCGCAAGATGTGGGGGTTCGAGTCCCTTCGCCCGCACCAGCCGCCGCGATCGCGCCGCAGACCGTGACATTATGTTTGCAAGGGCTTTTGACTCCCCATGAAGATCGAAGAGACCACCAACGAAGGGCTGCGCCGCGCCTATACGCTGACGATCACCGCGCAGGAGATCGACGAGGCGGTGGCCGCCGAGGTGAAGAAGATCGCGCCGCAGGTGCGCATGCCCGGCTTCCGCCCGGGCAAGGTGCCGGCGAACCTCGTCAAGAAAATGCACGGCGAGGCGATCCACGGCCAGGTGGTCAACGAGCGCATCCAGGGCGCGGTCGATTCGCTGATGAAGGATCGCCAGCTGCGCCCGGCGATGCAGCCGCGGGTCGCGCTGGGCGACGACTACGCGCAAGGCAAGGACGCGACGCTGACGGTCGATCTCGAAGTGCTGCCCGAGGTCGCCGCCCCGGCGATCGAAGGGCTCAAGCTCGAGAAGCTCACCGTGCCCGTCAGCGACGCCGAGGTCGACGAGGCGGTGGCCAACATCGCGCGCCAGCAAAAGTGCTGGCAGGACGCGCCGAGTGGCAAGCAGGCCGCCGAGGGCGACCAACTGATCATCGATTTCATCGGCTCGATCGACGGGGTCGAGTTCGACGGCGGCAAGGCCGAGGACACCCCCATCGAGCTCGGCACGGGCCGTTTCATTCCCGGATTCGAGGAGCAACTCACCGGCGCCCAGGCAGGCGAGTCGCGGACGATCACCGTCACTTTCCCGGCCGACTACCCCGCGAAGGAACTGGCCGGCAAGGAAGCGCAGTTCGCGGTCCAGGTGCACAAGGTGCAGGTCGAGGACGAGACCGCGGTGGACGAGGATTTCGCCAAGTCGCTCGGGCTCGAGAGCCTCGAGCAGCTGCGCGGCCTCATCAAGGGCCAGCTCGAGCAGGAGCTGGGCGGGCTCACCCGCACGGCGATGAAGCGCCAGCTGCTCGATACGCTCGCCTCGGGCCACGACTTCGCGGTGCCGCAGTCGATGGTCGACGCCGAGTTCGAGCAGATCTGGAACCAGCTGCAGCAGGAAGCGGCGCAGGATGCCGATCCCGCCGCCGCGATGAAGGAGATCGAGGACGAGCGCGAGGACTATCGCCGGATCGCCGAGCGCCGGGTCCGGCTCGGCTTGCTCCTGAGCGAGATCGGCCAGGCCAACGGGGTCGCGGTGACCCAGGCCGAGATGAGCATGCTGGTCCAGCAGGCCGCCCAGCAGTACCGCCCGGAGGATCGCGAGCGGTTCATGGAGCTCATCCGCACCAACGACATGGCTGCCGCGCAGCTGCGCGCGCCGCTCTACGAAGACAAGGTCGTCGATTTCCTGTTCGACAAGGCGGAAGTCACCGAGCGTCAGGTGACCCGCGAGGAACTGCAGGCGGCGATCGAGGCCGACGAGAACGCGGCCGCCCCTGCGGATGCCTCGCCCGCGCCGGCCAAGAAAAAGCCTGCCGCCAAGAAGGATGCGGCGGCCGAAGGCGCGGCCCCGAAGAAGGGCAAGTCGGCCAAGACCGCGGCCGCCGAGAACGCTCCCGCCGGGGAGAGCGCGCCGCCGGCCGAAGACGCGCCCGCGAAGAAGGCGCCACGCAAGGCCGCGGCCAAGAAGTAACCGCTAGCGCGCCGGCGGTGCCCACGGCTTGAACGAAGGTACCGCCAGCGGGGCGCTGCGCGCGCGTTCGTAAGCGGCGCCGGCCTTGAGGATCGCATGGTCCTGCCACTGGCCGCCGATGAAGCTGATCCCCACGGGCAAGCCCTCGACCGCGCCCATCGGCACCGTCAGGTGCGGATAGCCGGCGATCGCGGGAAGCGAGCCCGCGCCGATACCCCCGGGGTAGTTGTCGCCGCGCACGAGGTCGCTGACCCACGCGGGCCCGGTCGTCGGTGCGACCAGCAGCGCCACCCGATGCTCGCGCAGCAGCCGGTCGATCCCTTCCTCGCGAGTCGCCTTCAGGTTGGCGTCCCGCGCGGCGCGATAAGCCGCCTCGTCGGTGGTTTTCAGTGCCTGTTCGAACAGCCCCTGATCGAACCAGCGCAGCTCTTCGGCCGCGTGCGCACGGTTGAAGGCGACTACGTCGGCGAGCGTGTCGGGCATCGCCGGGTCGGGCAGGGTGGCAAGGTAGGCGTCCATGTCGCGCTTGAGCTCGAACAGCAGCACCGGCAGCGAGCGCTGCCAGAACCCTTCGGGCCAGTCGAAGTCGACGTCCACCAGGACCGCGCCTGCGCGTTCGAGGTCGCGCAGCGACTGTTCGAACAGGGCGGTCACCCGCGCGTCGCCGCCGACCTGCTTGCGCAGCACGCCGATCCGAACGCCGGCCAGCGAGGCGCGGTCGAGGCCCTGGGTGAAGTCGACCCGGCGGCGATCGGCTTCGGCGGTCGCGGGATCGGCCGGGTCGCTCCCCGCAATGGCCGAGAGCAGCAGCGCGGCATCGGCGACGCTGCGCGCCATCGGCCCGGCGGTATCCTGCGTCCCGCTGATCGGGATCACGTGCGTGCGGCTGACGAGGCCGACGGTGGGCTTGAAGCCGACCACCCCGTTGACGCTCGCCGGGCAGGTGATCGAGCCGTTGGTCTCGGTGCCGATAGCCGCCCAGGCGAGCCCCGCGGCCACCGCCGCGCCGCTGCCCGACGACGAGCCGCACGCGTTGCGGTCGGTCGCATGTGGGTTCTTCGTCAGTCCCCCGACCGCGCTCCAGCCGCTGGTCGAATCGTTCGAGCGGATGTTGGCCCATTCGCTGAGGTTGGTCTTGCCGAGCACCACCCCGCCCGCTGCGCGCAGCCGCGCGACGAGCGGCGCGTCGCGCCCGGTGCGGTTGGCGGCGAGCGCCAGGCTGCCGGCGGTGGTCGGCCACTCGCGCGTCTCGATGTTGTCCTTCACCAGCACGGCCCGGCCGT
Source organism: Cypionkella sp. (assembly GCA_041730635.1). Classification (GTDB taxonomy): domain Bacteria; phylum Pseudomonadota; class Alphaproteobacteria; order Sphingomonadales; family Sphingomonadaceae; genus Tsuneonella. The sequence goes on along the minus strand of JBGSBH010000154.1, from coordinate 1,807 downwards.
GCAGCGGACCGGCCTCGGCGGCCTCGCGCGACCGGGCGGGGGCAGCCGGATCGTAGGCGATCACCGCGTTGAGCTGCGGCCCCGCGTCGTCGAGTGAGCGAATCCGCTCGATGTAGGCTTGCGTCGTGCCGGCCGCCGACCGGTCGTGCGCGGCGCCCGCTTGCGCGGTCGCGCAGCCGGTGGTCAGCGCGAGAGCGAATACCAGGCCAGTCGAGCGGGCAGCCGCGCCGCCTCGGCTCAGCATGCCTGGCCCGGCTCGCACTCGTTCATCGAATCGTCCATCACCTTGGCGGTGAAGTCACGGGCCGCCTCCGCGCGCTTCTCCCACGATTCGTTGGTCAGGCAGGTGCGGGTCTTGCGTGCCAGCGAGCCGGTCACCGACTGGCGCTTGCAGACGATGAACTGCGGGTGCTTGGCAGTGAGGCCGGCGTTGTGCACGCGGATTTCCTTGATCGACATCGCGCTGACGTTGGGCTTGGGCGGCTCGCCCTGGGCGAGCGCGGCGGCACCGGCCGCGGCGGCGGCGAGGGTGGCTGCGGTGAGCAGATGGCCACGCATACGAGACTTCTCCGTACGCCCGCCGATGCTGGCAGGCCGCGATAGAGGGGCACGCTATGCCGATGTTCGCCCTGCCGCAAGCCGTCTCTAGCGCGGGGCCATGGCGGTGGACTGGGAAGGTAAATGCCCTTGAACATGCGTTGCCCACTCGCGAAATAGGCGGCCAACAGACGAAAAGGACGGTTCCCTCCATGATCGACGTGCTGAGCGGCTACGGCGAGACGTACGCTAGCCAGGGCAAGTTCGCCCGCGACCCGCTGACCGGCGCATTGGTGCCGGTGGTGGTCGAGCAGACCAGCCGCGGCGAGCGCAGCTTCGACATCTTCAGCCGCCAGCTGCGCGAACGGATCGTGTTCGTGACCGCCCAGGTCGAGGACAACATGGCCTCGCTGATCGTGGCGCAGCTGCTGTTCCTCGAGAGCGAGAACCCGTCGAAGCCGATCAGCATGTACATCAATTCGCCGGGCGGGGTGGTGACCGCCGGCATGGCGATCCACGACACTATGCAGTACATCAAGCCGCGCGTCTCGACCGTCTGCGTCGGCCAGGCGGCGAGCATGGGCAGCTTCCTGCTCGCCGCCGGCGAGCCGGGAATGCGCATCGCGCTCCCCAACGCGCGGATCATGGTCCACCAGCCGTCGGGCGGCGCGCGCGGGATGGCGAGCGACATCGAGATCCAGGCGCGCGAGATCCTGCGCATGCGCAAGCGGCTCAACGACCTCTACGCCAAGTACACCGGCAAGAGCCTCGACGAGATCGAGAAGGCGATGGATCGCGACACGTTCCTCGAAGCCGAGGAAGCGCGCGAGTTCGGGATCGTCGACAAGGTCTTCGAGACCCGTCCCGAGACCGAGACCACCGGCGACGAGAGCGGCTCGGGCGGCGCGCCCGAATGATCGCGTAGCAATTCGGCAACCCTGCCGCTTCAGCTTGCCGCAAGCGCGGAAACGCTAAGCGCGAGTGTTGATTATAATGATTCCGGCCTTAGGGTCGGCGAATCCCCCATCCTTTGGGCCGCGGGATCGGATACCAGGATATGACCAAGTTGAGCGGAACGGACAGCAAGAGCACCCTGTACTGCAGCTTCTGCGGGAAGTCGCAGCACGAGATTTCCACCTCGAAATCCTGCCTGCGATTGCGGCGCCCGCGATTGACGGCATCACGCTCGAGCGCCTGACCGTTGAAGTCAGCGATGCGCAGGTTGACGAATCGATCCTGAAACTCGCTGCTGGCCAGAAGAGCTTTGAAG
>JBGSBH010000153.1:0-5701 GCA_041730635.1 Cypionkella sp. | reverse complement strand
AAAGTCTGGTAGGAGTTTTTATATTTTCTATTCCTTCAAGGATTCCAGCTTGTGGAATTACAGCACCAATTTTTGTGTCGACTCTATTCCAAGTGTATTTTTGAACATCGCGTCGTCGATCGTGTCGAGCGAGCCGTAGTGCGGGTTCGACGCAGCGTTGCAGACCAGGATGTCGATCGGGCCGAGCTCGGCGCGGGTGCGCTGCGCCAGCTCTTCGAGCGCGTCCTTCGACGAGATGCTCGCCGCGATGGCAACCGCGCGGCCGCTGCCGAACGCGGAGTTGATGGACCCCGCCACTTCCTCACAGGCATCCTGCTTGCGGCTGGAGATCACCACCCGCGCGCCCCGCTGCGCCAGCCGCTCCGCGATCGCGCGGCCGATCCCGCGCGAGGAGCCGGTCACCACCGCCACCTTGCCGGTCAGATCGAAAGGATCGGTCATCTCGCTCTCCCTAAGTAAGGGAGATACCATGATTTCGAACCTGGTCGCGCGCAAGCCTTCAGGCGGCGACGACTTCCTGTTCGATCTTGCCGAATATCGAGTGACCCTGGGCGTCACGCATCTCGACCGAGACCACGTCGCCCGGCTGCATGAAGCGGGTGGTCGGCTGGCCGCCGGCGATCGTCTCGATCATGCGGATCTCGGCGATGCACGAATAGCCCGCGCCGCCTTCGCTGACCGGCTTGCCGGGGCCGCCGTCGTCGCCTTTGTTGCTGACCGTGCCCGAGCCGATGATCGAGCCCGCGCAAAGCGAGCGGGTCTTCGCAGCGTGCGCGATCAGATCGGCTAGGCTGAAGGTCGCTTCTTGCGCGGCGTTCGCGCGGCCGAACGGCTGGCCGTTGTAATCGACCATCAGCGGGAGGTCGATGACGCTGTCGGTCCACGCCTCGCCCAGCTCGTCGGGGGTGACCGCGACCGGGCTGAACGCGCTCGCCGGCTTCGACTGAAAGAAGCCGAACCCCTTCTCGAGCTCGCCCGGAATCAGCCCGCGCAAGCTGACGTCGTTGACCAGCATCAGCAGCTTGATGTGCCCGGCTGCGTCTTCCCGGCCGACACCCATCGGCACGTCGTCGACGATGGCGGCGATCTCGCCCTCCATGTCGCAGCCCCACGCCACGTCCTTGAGCGGTATCGGGTCGCGCGGGGCGAGGAAGCCATCGCTGCCGCCCTGGTACATCAGCGGGTCGTGATAGAAGCTCTCGGGCACCTTGGCGCCGCGCGCCTGGCGGACCAGCTCGACATGATTGATGTAGGCCGAACCGTCGGCCCATTGATAGGCGCGGGGGAGGGGACTGGCGGCGTCGTGTTCGTGGAACCGCTGGCACGGCACCGCCTGGTGCTCGACATCACGGTACAGCGCCTCGAGATAGGGCGCGGTACGCTCCCACTCGTCGAGCGCGGCTTGCAGCGTCGGCGCGATGTTGTCGGCCGCGCAATAGCGCGTGAGGTCCTTCGAGACGACGACGAGGCGCCCGTCGCGCCCGTGCTTCAGAGAGGCGAGTTTCATGGCTGGGGAGCGTCCGGTTGCTGGTCGGGATGGGCGCGCTGGAACGCGGGGAGCGCGAGGCAGGCGGCCTCGATCCGCTCGATGTTGGGAAGCGCCGAAGTGTCGAAGGCGAACCGCCGCGCGTTGTACATCTGCGGGATCAGCACGACTTCGAAGAGGCCGGGGCGGTCGAACAGAAAAGTGTCGGTTCGGCACTGTTCGAGCCGACGTTCCACGGGAACCAGCGTCTTGACGAGCCAGTGGCGATACCAGCTATCGATCGCGGGCTGATCCTGGCCGAGCACGTTCTTCAGGTACTGCAGCGCCGAGAGGTTGTTGATCGCGTGGATGTCGGTCGCGATCGCGTAGGCCAGCTCGCGCGCCGTGAAGCGGTCCTCGATCGCGGGCGGCAGCAGCGCGGGTTCGGGATAGGCTTCGTCGAGCCATTCGAGGATCGCCAGCGACTGCGCCCGGTCGCGGCCGTCGGCCTCGAGCAGCGGCACCCCGGCGAACGGATTGTGCGACAGGAATTCCGGCGCCTTCTGCTCGCCGGCGACGATGTTGACCGGCTGGACCGCGTACTCGAGGCCCTTGAGGTTGAGCGCGATCCGCAGCCGGTAGCTGGTCGAGCTGCGGAAGTAGGCGTGGAGTTTCATGTGGGCCCTTCGTCATTGCGAGGGGCCGCAACGCCCTGCGGCAATCCAATTCCGGACTTTGCGGCCTGGCGCGTCTTGCGTTTCTGTACGGCACGATCACGTGACGGATTGCCGCGCGCCTGCGGCGCTCGCAATGACGAAGGGGAAAATGTCCCTGACATCAAAAAGCCGGGATCCCGGTCACCGCGCGCCCCAGGATCAGCGCGTGGACGTCGTGCGTGCCTTCGTAGGTGTTGACCGTCTCGAGGTTCAGCATGTGGCGCATGACCTGGTATTCGCCGCTGATCCCGTTGCCGCCGTGCATGTCGCGCGCGGTCCGGGCGATGTGCAACGCCTTGCCGACGTTGTTGCGCTTGACGATGCTGATCATCTCGGGCGCGAACTCGTGCGCCTCCATCAGCCGCCCGACCCGCAAGCTCGCCTGCAGGCCGAGCGCGATCTCGCTCATCATGTCGGCGAGCTTCAACTGGTAGAGCTGCTTGGAGGCGAGCGGCACGCCGAACTGCTGCCGGTCGAGCCCGTATTGCCGCGCGGCGTGGAAGCAGAACTCGGCCGCCCCCATCGCCCCCCACGAGATGCCGTAGCGCGCGCGGTTGAGGCAGCCGAACGGGCCCTTCAGGCCCGAAACCTCGGGCAGCAGTGCATCAGCGCCAACCTTGACCTCGTCCATCAGGATCATGCCGGTGGTGCTGGCACGAAGCGAGAGCTTGTTCTCGATCCTGGGCGCTGAGAGCCCCGCCATGCCTTTGTCGAGCACGAAGCCGCGGATCGCGCCGCCGTGCGCCTCGCTCTTGGCCCAGACGACGAACACGTCGGCGAACGGCGAATTGCTGATCCAGGTCTTGGCCCCCGACAGCGAATAGCCGTCGCCGTCCCGCTTCGCGTACGTGCGCATGCCGCCGGGGTCGGAGCCGGCGTCGGGCTCGGTCAAGCCGAAGCAGCCGATCAGCTCGCCGCTCGCCAGCCCGGGGAGATACCGGCGCTTCTGCTCTTGCGAGCCGTAGGCGAAGATCGGGTACATCACGAGGCTCGACTGCACGCTCGCCATCGAACGGTAGCCCGAATCGACCCGCTCGATCTCGCGCGCGATGAGGCCGTAGGCGACGTAGCTCGCGCCGGCACCGCCGTATTCTTCGGGCACCGTCGCGCCGAGCAGGCCGGCGCGGCCCATCAGCGGAAACAGCTCGGGTGCGTCGAGTTCGCCGGCGAACGCTTCGATCACTCGCGGCTGCAGCTCGGCTTGCGCGAAAGCGTGCGCGGCGTCGCGGATCATCCGCTCGTCCTCGCTCAGCTGCGCGTCGAGGCCGAACGGGTCCTGCCAGTCGAAAGGTGTCATGCGGCGCGCCTTCGCAGGGCCGCGCCGCACGCGCAAGGGGCGTCAGGCGGCGGCCAGCGCCTCGCGCATCGTCTCGATGATCTGGTTGGGCGGGCACGGCTTGGCGAGCGCGTGCGCTGCCGGATAGCGGCCCGCGACCTCGCCCGGACTGACCTCGCCGGTGTGGAAGATCACCGGCACGTTCGCCGCGATCAGTGCGTCGGCCAGCGGGTAGACTTCGCCGTCGTCAAGCCGCACGTCGAGGATCGCGAGATCGGGCTTGCGCCGCTCGATCGCGTCGATCGCCGAGCTCGCGGTGTCGAACGGGCCGGCGACCTCGAAGCCGGCTTCTTCGACGGTGTCGCACAGGTCGACGCCGATGATCATCTCGTCTTCCGCGACGAGCACGCACTGTTGGGACATGGTTGAGTGGACTCCGCTGGGACGCGATCCCTATTCGGCGATTAACCTTTGCCGGGGTCCGCGGTTCCCGTCATTGCGCGCCGAATTTCGCCTCGAACGCGCGGCGGTCGCCGCTGGTCAGCAGGCGGGCCTGCTCGACCCAGGCATCGCGCCGAATGCGCCCCTGGAAGCGGCCGAGCCGGGCGTCGATGCGATCGATCTCGTCTTCGTCCCACGCGGCGATCTGGGCCAGCGAGGTCACCCCGAGCGATTCGAGCGTCGCAGCGAGCTTCGGGCCGAGCCCCTTGATCTGCGTGAGCTGGCCGCGCTCCGCAGCGGCCAGCTGCGCGTCCTCGGCCGCGGCGGCGACCGCAATGCCGGCCGCGCCCACTGCCTCGGGCACCATCGGCGGCAACGGCGCGGCGGCCGGAGCAGCATCGATCAGCGCCTGATTGCGCGCCGCCGGCGCCGCCCCTTCGTCGAGCGTGTCGCGCCGGTCGAGCGCGACCCGGGTGCGCCGGGTGGCGACGACGACCCACCACAGCAAGGTCAGCAGCAGCGAGGCGCCGATCAGCAGCGCGGGCCAGTGAGCAACGACGAATTCGTTCATGAGCGGGCTTCCTCGGGCAGGGCGGCCTCGTCGGCCGGATGTTCGAGATTGCGGCGGAACAGCACGCGGTCCTCCGGGCCGAACCCGTAGCGCCAGATCACCCAGCCGTAGACCGCGAGGATCGCCGGGATGCCGAAGGCGAGCTCAGCCCATTCGGGCAGGCGCACGACCAGCCAGCCGAGCACGATCGCCGGCGCGGCGGCGAACAGCAGCGCCCAGCGCCAGTTGTTGATCCGTTCCCCGAGGATGCGCGAAAGCAGCCGCGACTTGGCCACCGAGGCGGTGCCGAGCGCCAGCATCAGCGCCGCCGCCGCGCCCGCCGCCTTCCACGTGTCGGGCAGGGCGAACCGTTCGACCAGCAGCATCGCGGCGACCGTCAGCACCGCCTGCAGGCCGATCGTCGCCACCGAAATCACCAGGTTGCGCACCCGCGCGACGTAGATCAGCGCGGCTTCGGAGACGACCGCGGTCGCCGCGACGACTTCGGCCGCGAGGAGGAAGGCGAGCGCGGCGGTGCCGCCGACGAAGTTGGGCCCCATCAGCCCCATCACCCCCTCGCCGGGGATCCCCAACGCGAGCGCGATGCCGGCCTGCGCGGCGACGATCCAGAAACCCACCTGGCACACCTGCCGCGCGATCGCCGCGTGGTTGCCTTCCTTGAGGTTGCGGGTGATCACCGGCCCGAGGATCGGCTCGAAGCTGGTCTTGAGCTTCTGCGGCAGCGAGGCGACCTGCTGCGCGACGTAGTAGACTCCGACCGCGGCCGGCGCCGCGAACAGGCCGAGGATGAAGATGTCGAGCCGGCGGGTACCCCACTCGATCGCGTCGGCGGTGGCGAGCGGCAGCGCGCGCCACGTCAGCCGCGCCATCGCCCCCGGGCGCGGCCGCCATTGCCGGGGCAGGCCGTAGGTCTTGAGGAACGGCCACAGCGCGGTCGCCAGCCCGGCGTAAATCGACGCGAGGTAGGCCATCGCCAGCCCCGAATGCGGGATCACGAACCATAGCGCGCCGGCGAGGAGCGAGATGGTCCACGGCTCGACCACTGCGCGCGCGCGCACCGTGGTGCCGACATCGAACCGGTACGCCTGCGCGGCGAGCACGATCTCGGGCAGCGCGTAGCCCGGGATCGCGAGCACGATCAGCTGGTCGATAAGCTGCACATGCTCGGCGCCAGCGATCCCGGCGGGTTCGAGATCCAGAACTCGGCCGACAGCGGCCACGTGCCCGAGATG
>JBGSBH010000152.1:0-5715 GCA_041730635.1 Cypionkella sp. | reverse complement strand
TCGACCAGCGGCTCGAGCTCGGGCAACATGACTTCCTCGACCAGCTCGAGCAGCACCGGTTCGACCACCGGCTCCTCGTCGAGCAGCGGCAGCTCCTCCTCGTCGAGCTCGAGCAGCAGCTCCTCGTCGAGCTCCTCGAGCGGCTGGCACGGCTCGTCGAGCGGCACCCCGGTGCCCGCGCCGCCGATGACGATCCTGTTCGGCGCCGCCGCGGCCGCCGCGCTCCTGCGGCGCCGCAAGAAGGTTAGCTGAGCGGACTGAGCCTCGAAGCAGACCGCTGAGCGAGGGGCGGCTTCCGCGAGGGAGCCGCCCCTTTCGTGTTCAAATCACCCCCAACCTTCGTCACCCCGGCCTCGAGCCGGGGTCTCGCTCTTCTTCCCGCGCCGGCAGACTTGGCGGGACCCCGGGTCAAGCTCGGGGCGACGATCACAGAAAGGCGGGGTTGAGGGCTAAGCCGCCAGCTTCCGCAGCACGTAGTGCAGGATGCCGCCGTTGAGGTAGTACTCGAGCTCGTTGGCGGTATCGATCCGGCACTTGGCGGTGAAGCTGGACTTAGACCCATCCGCCTTCGTCACCTCGACCTCGACATCCTGGCCCGGCCGGATCTCGGCAAGGCCGCGGATGGTGAAGGCGTCGTCGCCGGTGAGGCCGAGCGACGTGCGGCTCGCGCCATCCTTGAACTGCAGCGGAAGCACGCCCATCCCGACCAGGTTCGAGCGGTGGATGCGTTCGAAGCTTTCGACGATCACCGCGCGCACGCCGAGCAGGTTGGTCCCCTTTGCCGCCCAGTCGCGGCTCGAACCGGTGCCGTATTCCTTGCCGGCGATCACGACCAGCGGGGTGCCGTCGGCCTTGTGCTTCATCGCCGCGTCATAGATCGCCATCGTCTCGCCGGCGTAGCGGGTCATCCCGCCCTCGACGCCGGGCACCATCTCGTTCTTGATGCGGATGTTGGCGAAAGTGCCGCGCATCATCACTTCGTGGTTGCCGCGGCGGCTGCCGTAGGAGTTGAAGTCCGCCTTCGCGACCTGGTGCTCCTGCAGGTAGCGGCCCGCCGGGCTGTCGGCCTTGATCGATCCGGCCGGGCTGATGTGGTCGGTGGTCACCGAATCCCCGAGGATCGCCAGCGGCTTCGCGTCGACGATGTCGGTCACCGGCGCCGGGGTCATCTCCATGCCCTCGAAGTACGGCGGGTTGGCGATGTAGGTGCTGCCGGCGCGCCACTGATAGGTGTCCGAGCCGGTGACCTCGATCGCCTGCCAGTGCCGGTCTCCCTTGTAGACATCGGCATAGCGGGCGACGAACATCTCGCGATCGATCGCGCCGGCGCGCACGGCGGCGATCTCGGCGTTGCTCGGCCACAAGTCCTTGAGGAACACGTCGCCCCCGTCGCTCGCTTGCCCGATCGGCGTGCTGATCAGATCCTCGGTCACCGTGCCCTTCAACGCATAGGCGACCACCAGCGGCGGGCTGGCGAGGAAATTCGCGCGCACGTCGGGGCTCACCCGGCCTTCGAAGTTGCGGTTGCCCGACAGCACGCTCGCGGCGACCAGGTCGTTCCGGTTGATCGCCTCGGAGATCGGCTCGGCCAGCGGGCCCGAGTTGCCGATGCAGGTGGTGCAGCCGTAGCCGACCAGATCGAACCCGATCGCTTCGAGGTGGTCCTGCAGGCCGGCTTTCTCGAGGTAATCGGTCACCACCTGCGATCCGGGGGCGAGGCTGGTCTTGACCCATGGCTTGGGCTTCAGCCCGCGCTCGTTAGCCTTCTTGGCGACGAGCCCGGCGGCGATCAGCACGTCGGGGTTGGAGGTGTTGGTGCAGCTGGTGATCGCCGCGATCACCACGTCGCCGTCGCCGACGTCGTGGCCCTGGCCGTCGACCACGCAGCGCTTGGGCTTGGACTTGCCGTAGATGTCGCGCAGCTGATCGTTGAACAGCTCGTCCACCGCGGGCAGGTCGACCCGGTCCTGCGGGCGCTTGGGTCCGGCGAGGCTGGCGACGACCGAGCCGAGGTCGAGCTCGAGCGTGTCGGTGAAGACCGGATCGGACGCGGCCGGGTCGATCCACAGCCCCTGCTCCTTGGCATAGGCTTCGACCAAGGCGATCTGGTCCTCGGCACGGCCGGTGAGCTTCAGGTACTCGAGGGTCTTGTCGTCGATCCCGAAGAAGCCGCAGGTTGCGCCGTATTCGGGCGCCATGTTGGCGAGCGTCGCGCGGTCGGCGAGGCTCAGCGAAGTGAGCCCGGGGCCGAAATACTCGACGAAGCGGCCGACCACGCCCCGCGCGCGCAGCATCTGGGTGCAGGTGAGCACCAGGTCGGTCGCGGTCACGCCTTCGGCAAGCTCGCCGGTGAACTTGAAGCCGACGACGTCCGGGATCAGCATCGAGACCGGCTGGCCGAGCATCGCCGCCTCGGCTTCGATCCCGCCGACACCCCAGCCGAGCACGCCGAGGCCGTTGATCATCGTCGTATGGCTGTCGGTGCCGACGCATGTATCGGGATAGGCCACCGTGGCGCCGTTCTGATCCATGCTCGTCCACACGCACTGGGCGATATGCTCGAGGTTGACCTGGTGGCAGATGCCCGTGCCCGGCGGCACCGCGGCGAAGTTGTCGAGGCTTTTCGAGCCCCACTTCAGGAAGTCGTAACGCTCGGCGTTGCGCGCGTATTCGAGCTCGACGTTGCGTTCGAACGCCTTGGGGTGGCCGAACTCGTCGACCATCACCGAGTGGTCGATGACGAGGTGCACCGGCACCAGCGGGTTGATCTTCCTGGTGTCGCCGCCCAGCCTGGCGATCGCATCGCGCATCGCGGCGAGATCGACCACGCACGGCACCCCGGTGAAGTCCTGCATCAGCACCCGCGCCGGGCGGTACTGGATCTCGTTCCCGGTGGCCGGGTTCCGCTGCCAGTCGGCGATCGCCTGGATATGCCCGACCGAGACGGTGAAGCCCGCGTCTTCGAACCGCAGCAGGTTCTCGAGCAGCACCTTCATGCTGAACGGCAGGCGGGATACGTCGCCGATCTTCTCCGCCGCCTTGGCGAGGCTGTAGTAGGCGTAGTCCTTGCCGCCGACCTTCAATGTGCTGCGGGTTGCCAGCGAGTCCTTGCCGACCTGGGTCATGAGCGCAGGGTGTCCTTCGATTGTGCGGGTGCGGATTTTGCCGGGGCACCTGCGCGCTCGGCCGCGCGAGGTCAAGGGCGGGTGCCCTCAGAGCGCCGCCTGCTCGGGCTCCGGCGGCCGGCCACGGGTGGCGATCCAGCACCCGGCGACGATCAGCACGGTCCCCGCGACGGTGGCCCCGGTCACGGCTTCGGCGAAGAACCACCAGCCGAACAGCGCCGCCCACAGGAATCCGGTATATTCGAGCGGGGCCAGCCGCTGGGTCTCGGCGCGGGCATAGCCCCAGGTGAACAGCAATGCGGCCGAGCCCGACAGCACCGCGCTCACCGCGATGTCGCGCCATTCGCCCCCTTGCGGCCAGTGAAGGAACCACGGCGCGAAGCCGGCCAGCACGAGGAATGTGATCGCGTTCTGGAACGCGGCGACCTCGAGCGGCTTGGCGACCAGCGCCTGTTGCCGCTGGAGCACCAGGTTCCACGCGTAGAGCAGCGCCGAGGCGAGCACCGCGGCGATGCCGAGCGGCGCCCCGCCGCCGGTCCCCTCGCTCCACAGCTTGCCGGCGAGGATCACCACCACCCCGGCGAGGCCGAGCAGCGCGCCGACGATCGCCCGCCGCTCGATCCGCTCGCCGAGCATGATGCTGGCGAGGAACAGCGCGATCAGCGGGGCGATGAAGCTGATCGCGATCGCCTGCGCCAGCGGCAGCAGGGTCAGCGAGAAGAAGAACAGGAACGCCATCGCCGCCACCACCACGCCGCGCAGCAGATGGATGCGCAGCACTGGCGGGGCCGGCCACCGCCCCCCGGCGAGGCGCCAGGCGGGCGCGGCGATGAGGAACCCGATCGGCGCGCGCAGCAGCAGCGCGCTGTAGGCGCCCACCGCCAGTGCGGCGGCTTTCATGAACGCGTCCATCCAGCTCAGCAGGCCGATCGCCGCGATCGCCGCCAGCACCGGCAGCAGGGGATGATCGCTTCGCGGCACCGGCGGCGCGTTCGTGGCATTCCTGCCACCGGTCAAGCCGGATTCAGCCTAGCGACAGGCGCGCTCGTTGAAGCAGGCGGCCGATTGGCGCTATCAAGGCCGGCGATGGCGTATCGCCGCTGCCGGCGGCGCAAGAGCAAGGGGTTGACGGTGGTCGTTGGTACGAAGCGCGCGTGGCTGGCGGTGGGCGCGGCCGCGCTGGCGATCTCGGCGGGAATGCCCGCGGCGGCGCATGCGCAGAAGGCACCGGCCAACCTGCTCCCGCCCGAGGTGAAGCCCGCGCCGGTGCCCACCGGCGGCGAGGAAGTGACCGCCAGCGCCCAGCCCGCCGTGACCGCCGCGACCGTCCAGCCGGTGGTGCCCGACGTCCAGGTCTGGTCGCTGGCCGATGCTCGCGCGCTCGCCGCGGTGGTCGCGGGGATCGGTGCCGAGGGCCTCGACCCGAAGGACTACAAGCCCGCCGCGCTCGAAGCGGCGATCGCCGGCGGCCCCGGCGACGCGCTCAACGAAGTCGCCAGCCGTACCTTCGCGTGGCTGGTCGAGGATCTGCGCGACGGGCGCACCCCGATGGAAGCCCGCCGCCAGTGGTTCGTGGTCGATCCCGATCCCGACCGCTACCGCACCGGCGAGGTGATGGCCGAAGCGCTGCGCAACAAGTCGATCGCCGCGAGCCTCGCCGCGCTCAACCCGCAGCACCCGGATTACGCCGCGCTCAAGGCCGAGCTCGCGGCCGCGACCAGCCCGGCCCAGCGCAAGCTGATCCGCGCCAACATGGACCGCTGGCGCTGGCTCGCGCGCGATCTCGGCAGCCAGTACCTGATCACCAACGTGCCCGAGTACCAGCTGCGGCTGACGGTCAACGACAAGATCATCAGCACCTACCGCACGATCGTCGGCAAGCCGGGCCGCACCGCGACCCCGCAGCTCGCCGAGCAGGTCGAAGGGGTGATCTTCAATCCCACCTGGACTGTCCCCCAGTCGATCGTGAAGGGCGAAGGGCTGGGCGCCAAGGTGCTCGGCAATCCGGGCTGGGCCAAGGCGGCGGGCTACAAGGCGACGCGCGACAAGGCGACCGGGTTCGTCACTGTGGTCCAGCAGCCGGGACCGGGAAACTCGCTCGGGCTGATGAAGCTCGACATGCCCAACCCGCACGCGATCTTCCTCCACGACACGCCCAACCGCAACCTGTTCAACCAGGAGAACCGCGCATTGAGCCACGGCTGCGTGCGCACCGAGCGCGCGCAGGAGCTGGCGATCACGCTCGCCATCCTCGGCAATCTCGCCAACACGCCCGAGACCCGCAAGGCCGCGGCGGACGAGGCGGTGGCGATCAGCAAGTCGGGCAAGTACACCCGGGTGCCGGTGCAGAAGTCGATGCCGGTCTACATCACCTACTTCACAATGGGCCGCGACATCACCGGCAAGCTGCGCCAGTTCGCCGACATCTACGGCCGCGACGCGCCGGTGCTCGCCAGCTTCGACCAGCCCCGCGTCGAGAACCGGGCGCGCAAGACCAGCGAAGAAGCGGTGGAGATCGTGGACGACCTGCAGACGACGTAGCAAATCCCTAGTCTTCTCGACCGTCACCCCGGCCTTGAGCCGGGGTCCC
>JBGSBH010000151.1:0-5784 GCA_041730635.1 Cypionkella sp. | reverse complement strand
CAAGGTTATACTTCTCCATCGTCCTTGCCACTTCTTCTTCAGGCATACTGGTTGTTACAAACTGTATCTCCGACTCATAAACATCTCTGACCTTTGTACGCAAGGGAACCATTAATAATTTTTTCATCCCGTCCACGAGCCGATCTCGGTCAGCAAGAACAGGGCAGCGATCGCCAGCCAGCCGTAGAGAACCCACATCCGGCTGGCCGGCACCGCCGCCGGATCGAACCCGTAGTAGGCAAGCACCGTGCCCGCGAGCGCGGTCGCCAGCAGGAACACCTTCTGCCGCTCACGCCAGATCATCCGCTTCCACCAGAACCGGTACTTCGGAGCGACCCACCCGCGCAGCCGTGGCAGCAGCGCCGGCACGCGCTCGGCCCACTCGGCGTGCGCGGCGCCGAACTTGCCGCGCAGGAACTCTTCTTCGTAGATCGAGACCCGCTCGTAGACGAGGATCGACAGCAGCAGCACGATCACCGCAAACGCCCAGCTGCCGCTGAGCATCGCCATCCCGGTGTAGTTGACGATCCGGCCGACATAGAGCGGGTTGCGCACCAGCGAATAGGGCCCGGTGGTGTTAAGCTCGGCTGCTTCGGCGGCGGCCTTGACCCGGCCCGAGGTGCCGAGCGCAGCCCAGCCGCTGGTGAAGATGCGGATCGCCGCGCCGAGCGACGCAACGGCGAACCCCGCCGCGTACCACGCGCGGTCGGCCGCCTCGCTGGCGAATGGGCCGAAGTCGCGGTTCACCCACATGATCGCGATCGCGCCGAGAATGGTCGCGTAGATGTATGCCCCGCGGATGACGAAGAGAAACTTGCCGCTGCGCGCGAGCTCGTGCTGATACATGGACCTGTCCGAACGGCGGGCCGGGGTCGCCCCGCCCGGTTGCGGGACGCCCTCTAGCCTGTTTTACCGCGGAAGGAAGGGCGCGCGCGAAGTCAGACCAGCTTCAGCGCGCGCCCGGTCTTGCCCAGCGCCAGCCGATCCTCGCGCGGCAGGCCGTAGCGGCAGGCGAGCCAGGTCGAGCCGAGCATGAGGACGAGGATCGTCGGGATCGCCAGTTCGTCGGGCAGCAGGTTGGCGAGCCAGGCCAGCCCCGCCCCGGCGACCGCCACCGCGAGCGTGACCGCGACCGTCCGCCCGAAATGGTCGGAGAACGGCGACAACCCCTCGTCCCACCACATCTGGAACACCGGCAGGATCGCGCCGGTGCACAGCCCGGCGGTGACCGCTACCGCCATTCCGGTGAGGCCCCACTCCGGCAGCAGCGCGAGCCCGACGACGACCGCGACCACCATGCCGAGGTTCGCCGCTACGAGCTGCGCGCGATAACTCGAGATAACCTGCTGGATCGGTTGCGCGGCGCCGGCGAGCGCCTCAACTATGCGCGAGCCGACGAGGATCATCACCGCCGGGATCGCGGGATCGGCCTGCTTCCCGAACAGCGACAGCACCGCCGGCGCACCCGCGGCGAGCACCATTCCCGCGGGCAGCGCCAGCGCGGTGAGCACTCCGGTCGCGAAGCCGTAGATCGAGCGCACCTCCTCGCGTGCGCCGCGCGAGGCTGCGGACGCCAGGGGAGCAAGGACATAGGCGAAGGCCAGCCGGATCGCCTGGATCAGGCTCGAGATCTTGCGCGCAATAGTAAATAGCCCGGCCGCGACCGCGCCGGCGGCCCCGGGCAAGATCCAGTTGAGCGCGATCACCCCGCCGTCGCTGTAGAAGCGCTGCGAGACGTTCGCCGGCATGATCGCCAGGCCTGCGCGTGCCGTCTCCCAGAAGATCGGCCCTTCCGCCCGGCCGCGGAGCAAGTCCTCCATGCTGAAGAACCGGATCGCCAGCCGGGCGGCGAGCACCGCCGTCAGCGTCAGCGACACGAGGTGCGCCGCGAGCAGGCCGACGAAACCCCAGCCGAGCAGCCAGAACACCACCGCGAAAAGCAGGCGGATGACCTGCTCCCAGAACACCCTCAGACGAATCTCCGGCCCGAACAGTCGCTGTGCCCGGAGCGCCGAAGTGGCGATCTCGACGAACGCCCATAGCGGCAGCGCCCAGGCGAAGATGCGGATCGCGTCCGCCAGCCGCTCCTCGTCTTCGGGCGCCGCGTTGAACAAGTGCGCCACTTCGTGCGCGTAAAGCGCGGCGCCGATGGCGATCGCGAGGCAGGGCAGCACGCCGAGGATCAACGCGGCGCGGAAGGCATGCGCCTGCTCGCGCCGGCTGGCCGCCTGCGGGACGGTGCGCTGCATCGCGCTGGTCATGCCCAGGTCGGCGAAGTTCTCGACCAGGTTCACGATGCTCCACAGCACCGAATAGAGCCCGAACGAGGCGAGCCCGTACATCAGCACGTAGAGCGGCTGCGCGACGACCTCGATCACCCCGGCGAGCCGGGCGAGCGACGACGTGCCGAGGTCGCGCGCCACCCGGCGGTTGTCGATGCTCTCGTTTTCGGGGGGGTGCGAGGCGGCGCTCATCGGCGCGCGCGCCGTAGGGGCAATTGCGCGCGAAGGAAAGCGCGGTGCGCATTTGTCACGCCCATGCCCCCGCCCGCGCCCTTGCCCTGCCGTGCCGACCCGCTAGATAGGCGGCACTTTCCCCGCACGAACCGGATCGCCGATGGCCACCTTCACCCTTCCCGCTAACTCGAGGATCACCGGCAAGGGCCGCACGCACGCCGCCGCGAGCGGCGGGCGGGTGAAGCGGTTCAAGATCTACCGCTTCGATCCCGACAGCGGTGAGAACCCGCGCTACGACACGTTCGAGATCGACCTCGACGATTGCGGGCCGATGGTCCTCGACGCGCTGATCAAGATCAAGAACGAGATCGACCCCACGCTGACTTTCCGCCGTTCGTGCCGCGAAGGGATCTGCGGCTCGTGCTCGATGAACATGGACGGGCGCAACGGGCTCGCCTGCACCACCGCGATCGAGGACCTGAAGGGCGAGGTGCGCATCACTCCCCTCCCCGCGATGGACGTTATCAAGGATCTGGTGCCGGACTTCTCGCGCTTTTACGCCCAGTATGCCTCGATCAAGCCGTGGCTGCAGACCGTCACTCCCACGCCCAGCGGCAAGGAGCGGCTGCAGAGCCCCGAGCAGCGCGAGAAGCTCGACGGGCTCTACGAGTGCATCCTGTGCGCCTGCTGCTCGACCGCATGCCCGAGCTACTGGTGGAACAGCGACAAGTTCCTCGGCCCCGCGATCCTGCTTCAGGCCTATCGCTGGCTCGCCGACAGCCGCGACGAGATGACCGGCGAGCGGCTCGACCAGCTGGAGGACCCATTCCGGCTCTATCGCTGCCACACGATCATGAACTGCGCGAACGTCTGTCCGAAGGGTTTGAACCCCGCCAAGGCGATCGCCGAGATCAAGAAGATGCAGGTCGAGAAGCACGGCTGAGCGGCGTGGCGCTGAAAGACGAGGTTTTCGAGCACGGGCCCGATCCGGACAACCCCGGCTGGCGGCACTGGAACCTCAAGGACCAGACGCTCTTCAACGGGGCGGTGATGGGCAAGCTCATCACTCGCGTCGATCCTGATGGCCGCAGCCGCCTGAGGATGTTCCCCGAACGGCGGCACGAGAACCTGCAGGGCATCGTCCACGGCGCGGTGACTTTGGCGCTGATCGACATCAGCCTGTTCACCACGATGCACACGATCGGCACCGGCAACGCCGGCCCGTCGGTAACGATCGAGCTGTCGACCCAGTTCGTGGCCGGCGGCGATCCTCGCCGACCGCTCGATGCGGTGTGCGAGATCGTCCGCGAGACCGGCAGTCTGGTGTTCGTGCGCGGCGAGGTGGTCCAGGAGAGTGATGCCGTGGCCTCGTTCTCCGGCATCGTGCGCAAGATGAAGCCGCGCGCCCCGGCATGAGCGGGGTGTTGGCGCGCTACGAAGCGCTGATTGCGGCGGGCGAGCTGCGCGCCGATCCTGACCAGCGCAAGGCCGCCGAGGCGCTCGACCGCCTCCAGCGCCTGCTCGAAGCGCCCCGGAAAGGCGGCTTCTTTGCGCGGCTGTTGGGGCGCGGGACCGCTGCGCCGCGGGGTATCTACCTGTGGGGCGGCGTCGGCCGCGGCAAGTCGATGCTGATGGACCTGTTCGTCGAGACGCTCGCCATCGATGCGAAGCGCCGCGTCCACTTCCACGCCTTCATGCTCGAGGTCGATCGCCTGATCCGCGAAGAGCGCGCCAGGGAGGCGGGCGATCCCATCGCCCCCGCGGCAGCGCGCCTCGCCGACCGCATGCGCTGCCTCGCGTTCGACGAGATGGTGGTCACCAACACTGCCGATGCGGCGATCATGGCGCGGCTATTCACCGCGCTGATCGTCGATCACGGCGTGACGGTGGTGACGACCAGCAACCGTCCACCGCGCGATCTTTACAAGGATGGCCTCAACCGTTCGCTGTTCGTGCCGTTCATCGAGCTCGTCGAAGCGCGGCTCGATGTCATCGCGCTCGACGGCCCGGTCGATTACCGGCTCGACCGGTTGGCGGGAATGCCGACCTGGCACGCACCGCTGGGCGATGCCGCGACCGCGCAGGTACGCGAAGCGTTCTTCCGGTTGACCGACTACAAGCCGGAAGATGCCGCGCACGTGCCCAGCGCCCAGCTCGAGCTCGGCGGCGGTCGCACGCTGCACGTGCCCAAGAGCCTCAAGGGGGTCGCGGTGTTCAGCTTCAAGCGATTGTGCGGCGAGAACCGCGGCGCGGCCGACTATCTCGCGATCGCCCAGACCTATCACACGGTAATCGTCGTCGGCATTCCGGTGATGGGGCCCGACAATCGCAACGAGGCGATCCGTTTCACCAAACTGGTCGACGCGCTCTACGAGCATAACGTCAAGCTGTTCGCCACCGCCGCGGCCGAGCCCGCCGCGCTCTATCGCTCCGGCGACGGCGCGTTCGAATTCGCCCGCACCGTCAGCCGGCTGGAAGAGATGCGCAGCGCCCGCTACATGGCGCACGGTCACGGGCTGGAGGGCTGAACGCCGCGCGCGGAGCGCCCCTTCGGGGCGGGCGCCCGGCGCCCGGTTAGACGATCTTCAGCGCGGCCAGCGACTTGTCGAGCATGAGCAGCTGCCACAGCAGGCGAGAATGATCGGCGCGGCCGGCTATATGCGCCTCGGCAAGCGCCGCCACGCGGTCGCCGTCGAACCAGCCGGTCCGGGCCAGCGAAGCACCGCGCGCGATCGCCCGCGCCTCCCCCGCCAGCGGCCCGCGCAGCCAGCGCGCGATCGGGGTGACGAAGCCCTGCTTGGGGCGATAGAGCACATCGCGCGGCAGGTATCGCTCCATCGTGCGCTTGAGCAGCCATTTGCCCTGCCCGCCGCGGATGCGCAGCCGCTCGGGCAGGCCGGCGGCGAATTCGATCACGCGGTGATCGAGCAGCGGCTCGCGCGCCTCGAGGCTCACCGCCATGCTGGTGCGATCGACCTTGGTGAGGATGTCGCCCGGCAGCCAGAAAGTAAGATCGGCGTATTGCGTAAAATGGAAGAAGTAGTTGCACAATTGCAAAATAGAATAGTAGAGGTAGAAAAATATTTTTCAGCACATTCGGATGCTGATTTAGAAGCAAAAGCAAGTCCAGAAAAATGGTCTAAAAAAGAAGTCTTAGGGCATTTGATTGACTCCGCTCAAAGTAATATTCGTAGAATGGTCGTTGGACAATACCAAGAAAATGCTCATATCAATTACCGACAAAACGAGTGGGTAAAAGCGGCTGATTACCAACATTATGATACAAAAGATTTAATACAACTCTGGGTTTTGTTGAATAAACATTTTT
>JBGSBH010000150.1:0-5805 GCA_041730635.1 Cypionkella sp. | reverse complement strand
CATGGGTCCCGGACCCGGCACGCGGCGCGGCGGGCGGCTCGGCGAGCGCCACCCGCGCGGGTGGCGCCTCGCGCGGCACCGCGTCGCCCCTTGCAGCTTCGGCGCCGGCCGCGGCGCCCTCGGGCCCCGGCGCGGACGAGGCCTCGGGCCGCGGTCGCGGCGGCGGGGGCGGCGGCGGCGGGGGCGACGGCGTCAGCTCGAAGGTGGCGAGCGGCGGCGGAGGCGGGTCGGCGGCGTCGGGTGCCACCGCGAGGCCCCACAGCAGCGCGGCGGCGAGAACCCCGTGGATCGCCAGCGTGGCCGCGCCCGCGCCCACGCGCCTGCTCAGTGCCCTGTCGCGGTCGGCGTACATCGCACCGGACCAAACGGCGCGCGGGCAGTTCGGCTCCGCGCGCTAGCTGGCGGTGACGCCCGGAGCCCTTTCCTGCACCAGCGCATAGGCCTTCTGATACCACTCGTTGCCCGGGTAGTTGGCGCCGAGCACCGCGGCGTTCTTGACCGCTTCGCCCGGGATGCCGAGCGCGAGGTTGGTTTCGACTAGCCGGTAGAGCGCCTCGGGCGCGTGGCTGGTGGTCTGGAAGTTCTCGACCACGTTCAGGAACCGCTTCTGCGCCGCCAGCCAGCTGCCGCTGCGCTGGTAGAAGCGGCCGATCTCCATCTCCTTGCCGGCGAGGTGATCCTCGACCAGGTCGAGCTTCAGCTTGGCGTCGCTGGCGTATTCGGTCGCCGGATAGCGGCGGACCAGCTCCTGCAGCGCGGTGCGGGTCTGCTCGGTCACTTTCTGGTCGCGGGTGACGTCGCTGATCTGCTCGTAGTAGGACAGCGCGATCAGGTAGTAGGCATAGGGCGCGTCGCGGTTGCCCGGGTGGATCGCAAGAAACCGCTGCGCGCTCTCGATCGCCTTGTTGTAGTCCTGCGCGACGTAGTAGCTGAACGCGCTCATCAACTGCGCCCGCCGGGCCCACGGCGAATAGGGGTGCTGCCGTTCGACCTCGTCGAACAGCGCGGCGGCGACCTTGGGCTGGTTGCGGTCGAGCCGGTCCTTCGCCGCGGCGTAGAGCGTCTCGACATCGCGCGCGACGTAGGCGGTGTCGCGCACCCCGCCGCCGCGGCCGGCGCAGGCGGTGACGGTAAGCGAGGCGCCGACGAGCAGCGCGGCGGCGAGGAGGCGGGTCTGCATGGCGCGGCCCTATAACCGCGGCCGGCGTGAACGCCAAGTGAAACGGCGCCCTTCCCCCGGCCCGCGGGTGCCCGGCGTTCACGTTTCGTTTTCCTACACGACAACTTTCTGCTTCAAGCTGGCGGATGACCCGCCGAGCCGACCCGCGCGCCGTGCGCACCCCCGTCCCCCGCGACCAGCTTCCCGCGTTCGAGCCGGTGCCGCGCCAGCGCGCCCGGCACGACGGCTGGACGCCCGAGCGCCAGCGCGCCTTCATCGAAGCGCTCGCCGATACCGGCAGCGTCGAGGCCGCGTGCCGCGCGGTCGATATGAGCAGCGTCGGCGCCTACACCCTGCGCCGCCAGCCGGGCGCCGAGAGCTTTCGCGCCGCGTGGGACGCCGCGCTCGATTGCGGGGTGCGCATGCTCGAGGACAAGGTGATGGAGCGCGCGATCCACGGCACCGAGGTGCCCGTGCTCAGCGCCGGCCAGCACTTCGGCACCCGCCGCGTTTACAACGAGCGGCTGGCGATGCTCATCCTCCAGGCGCGGCTGCCGGAGAAGTACGGCCTCCAGCGCGCCCGCGCGATGAACGGCCTCGACCGGCAGACCCTCGCGCGCAAGAAGCGCGAATGGCGCCGCGAGTGGGAGCTCGAGCTCGCGCACAAGGCCCGCCTCGCCGGCCTTGCCGCGGGAGACGGCGAAGACGACCAGGCGGTGACCGACAGCATCGACGAAATGCTCGACCGCCTGCGCGCCGCCGACGACGCCGCGATGAGCCCGCGCACCCGCGCGCTCTACGAAGCCTGGCAGGCGAGCAAGGCGGAAGACGCCGCGCGCGGCTATCAATGGTGGCTCGATCCCCGCAACCCGCACTACGAGGGCCCGGCGGACGGGGAGGCGCCCCCGCCCCCCGCCCCCGGCGAGGAAAGCGCCGAAGCCTACGCCGCCCGCGCCCTGCCCCCGCCGGGGTGGGGCGACAAGGCGGGCGAGGACGCGGTCGAGGAGGACCCGGGGCCGCGGGTCCGGTCGCTGAAGGATGAGGGATGGTGACGAACGACGGCGAAGCTGGCCGATGCTGTCGCCACTGAGCCGACAAGCTGCGCGTGCCGGTCGGCACCGTACGCGACTGAGAGCAGCACCGCCGCTCGCCGGACGCTCCGGCGCGGACGCTGTTGGGCATGGAGGCTGCGGACCCGAAGGCGGCGCTGGCGTTGATTGAGCGGGCGGCTGGCTAACGGCGCTTGCGCACTCGTCTGGCGTCAGAAGCCGTGATGGTCGCGATGCCAGGCAAGAAATTGCGGGTGCGGATGATGCTCGTCTCGCAGCGGCGCGAGTAACCGCCGATTCGGATTAAGCACTGCCTCAACCCCTTCACGGTCGTTCACCTTGCGATGCACCAAGATCGAAAGATCATCGGCGAAGCCAATCAACCCTCGATCAAACATCCAATGCGCCGTGCCGGATAGCGCCAGACCATTGCGCACACTGTCGGGCCCGCCGAATTCAACCGGGCGTATATGCGCCGCCTCAGCTTCCAACCGCCCTCCTCCATTGACGAGCTTCCATCCCGTCACCGCGCAGCGCCCGTCGTAGGCGTGCAGCACCGCGCGGCGGAACGCGCGGTCACGGAAGGGACGATTGACGAGCGATTGCACGATAGTCCGCTCGACCTCGAACGGCACCTGCCCTTCGCGCACGCGGTCCAACGGCTCGATCTCGCCGACGCGCGGCAGCGTGTCGCCTTGGGGCAAGCCCAACGAGATGATGCGCGCGAAATCGGAGTGGGATAGCGGACGCACCGCCGCCTGCGCGTTCGCCAGGTCGCGCTCGACCGGCTGACCGTCGACCTTGTGCGGCACGGTCGGTTCGAACGGCAGGTAGCTCCCCGGCTCGATCAACGCGCGATAGCGGTCCGCCACATCGGGATCGGGCACGATCCGCTCGACCTTGGCGACGGCGAAGAAACCCTTCGACTGCGGCAGCTTCATAGGCTCGCGATAGACGATCCAGTCGCCGACCATCTGCTTGGCGCGGCTGAGATAGACCTTCGGGAACTGGTAATGCACCTCGGGGATGTCGTCGTAGATCGACCCATCCTTGTGCATGAATACGCCGAAGGTCACTGTTTGTACTGCTTTTCAGCCGGGGCAGCACCCCCAACCACACCATCGGCTGCGGTTTCAGGCGCAGGCTCCGGACGCCGGGGTGGGTTATCTGCTCGAAACCGCGCCCGAAAGGCGTCTTGATCATTCAATTTGATTAGCACCGGATTCTCGCAAGAAGACGCTTTGCCAAAAATCACCGAGTGGCGAGGCTGCATAGAGGGCAAAACCGCAGCGTAATCCGAACCGATGTAATTCCCGAGAAACTCTTTGCCTGTGTCATCGAAGGTCCGCATGGCAAAGATGGTATTGCATTGATTTAGGATGGTCTTTGTTACATTGGCCGTCCGCTGTGTGATGAGCAGGCAACCGAGCCCGTATTTGCGGCCTTGAAGAATAGCTCGCGCGCTTGTTGCGGTCGCCATTTTGTCGCCCTCGGCGGCGACTGAATTCCATTCGGGCACGAGCGAGTGGGCTTCTTCATACACGAGGCAAAGCCGAGCCTCGTCAGTCATTCCGAGTTCCTGGCAGACGAATAGAGCCGCATCGGAAAAGATTGCCGTAATCTCCGAAGGGGTGAGGTGAGCTAGGTCTGCGTTGCCCTGGTACATTCGAGAGTCCTGCTTGGTGACGCGAAACTGCGCAGGATTTATGACCCACAGATAATGATCGTCGCCTGCTGCCATGAATTCTCGCATCTTGCGAAAGACAGCCTGTTTAAAACGGTGACGAGAGCCACCCTGCTCCTTGTTTTGATTTGCAACTCCACCTTGTCCTGCCTCAAAGAGAGCGTCACGCCGCGCAGCTTCGTGGGCGGGATCAATAAAGTCTTCAAGGAGGCTCTCATACTGATTGGTCAAATCGAGGCAAACCACCTTGATGCCCTGGGCAATCATTCGCTCAACAAGCTCAATCGCGAGATAACTCTTACCCACCCCTAGAATGCCAAGGATTGCAGTGTTGTGCGTGACGCACTCAGATGGGTTGAGCCGAACGCCGTAAGGGGTCGCTGGGAAGCGCCCGATGCAGTCATCATCCGGGGCGCCGTCGATCTTCTCCAGCATAAACACTGGCGCGTTCATTCGGGGCATCCAAGGCACCGGGCAGAACCGGCGGCCAGCATCTTCCCATGTGCCGATCTTGCGAGCCTTCGCCCTGGCGTAACCATATTTATTTTTTTGCTGAACGATCTCGTCCCGTGTTATGCCGTCGACCACTTGATAGATGACACTTTGGTTGTCTCCAATTCGCACCTCCACGAGAGAACCCTCGGCAAGCCCAGCTTCGTTTATCACCTCAAACTGGAGGTAATCGGGGCTTGTTTCGGTATCCACGATACCGCACAGCCGATCGATCCATTGAAGCGCTCGAATCTCCGCTCTATCCTCGTCTGTAACGGCGATAGACACGGCCATTCCATCTGCCACTTGGACACTACCATCCTGCAGCGCCCTAAGTCTGTTTGGCAGTGAAGTGGTGAGGACCCGTAGCAGATTGCCTTCGTCACGGCCGACGTAATTGAGCGCCACACCAAGCTGCGGCGGACCATGACGGTCAGAGATCACCATCGGCGTTCCCCGGGCGATCGTCTGTGCCTCAGCCTGCCGGACCAAAACGATGCCTGGCGACTGATGCGCGGCGACCCTGCCAATCAAATCGGCCAGATTGACTGGCCCAGGCCTTTCACGAAACCACAGAACGTATTTCGTGACCGCCTCGACCGGCTGAACTACGGTTATAACGATGAAAATACCGAGGATTGCAAACACCTCCAACGGCGCATCTCGGTGGAACAACCAGACGACCGCGGCGATAAGCATTCCAAAGAGGATGTTGGGGCTACCCAGACCGACAACTGCGCGCTCAAACACCCTCCAAGCGGTTGACGGCTCCTCGCCCATGGGCGCTCGAAAAATCAGCAGCAAGAGCGAAACCAGCGCAACAGCCGTGCAAAGGCCAATGATCGCGCCGAGCACATAGGCATCTGGCGTCCATGGGTCCACGACAGGAAGAGCGGACACTAAGGCCAGCAACGCCGCTACGGCATTGGTGAGTGCTCCCGTCGGTGGCGTAAAATACGGGTTCAGAATGCGGCTGCCGAAAAGCAAGCTCGCTATGCCGCCATAAAGCCAGATTGAATGTTCGTCGGGAAATAGCCCCGTTCTGACGAACTGCGCTTGAACTATCAGCAACGCGACGATGTAAACAATTAGGGCAACAGATCGAACTTTAGCGTCTGTCATCGCTTGCCCCCAAGTCTCAGGGGACTGTGCCCATCATTTGACATCAGAACAAGCCCTGGCCCTCATTCCTCCCCCATCCTGAGCGCCGCAATGAACGCCTCCTGCGGAATGCTCACGTTCCCATACTCCCGCATCCGCGCCTTGCCCTTCTTCTGCTTCTCCAGCAGCTTCTTCTTGCGCGTGATGTCGCCGCCGTAGCACTTGGCGGTCACGTCCTTGCGCAGGGCTTGTTGGGCAGCGTCACATAACGCGGCTCGTTCAGGCGCAAATCAGTTGTCACCACGGCAGGCAGGCTGATG
>JBGSBH010000149.1:0-5813 GCA_041730635.1 Cypionkella sp. | reverse complement strand
ACACCGGCCAGTTCGAGCGCACCTTGATCATCGCCGACAAGGGCTCCTACGTCTCCTATCTTGAAGGTTGCACGGCACCCACCCGCGACGAGAACCAGCTCCATGCCGCCGTGGTCGAACTGATCGCGCTGCCCGTCTCGACCTGCGTCCAGCTAACCTTGCTGTTCTTGCCCGAACACAAAGCGCGCTTGGTGACGAAATTGTAGATCCCGCCCTTGCCTTCCGCATCGCCCGGATACCAGTTCTGGACGGTGGAATATTTGATTTCCGCATCGTCCATCGCAACAAGCTCGACCACGGCGGCATGGAGCTGGTTCTCGTCGCGCATCGGCGCGGTGCAGCCTTCGAGGTAGCTGACGTAGGCGCCCTTCTCGGCGACGATCAGCGTGCGTTCGAACTGGCCGGTGTTCTCGGCGTTGATGCGGAAATAGGTACTGAGCTCCATCGGGCAGCGCACCCCTTCCGGGATCCATACGAAGGTTCCGTCGGAGAACACCGCACTGTTCAGGCAAGCGAAGTAGTTGTCGTGCTGCGGCACGACCTTGCCGAGCCACTTCTTGACCAATTCGGGATGCTCGCGAATGGCTTCGGAAATGGACAGGAACACTACGCCCGCGCGCTTCAGCTCCTCGCGGAAGGTGGTCGCGACCGAGACGCTGTCGAACACCGCGTCGACCGCAACCTTGCGCGCGCCCTCGACCCCGGCGAGCACTTCCTGCTCCGCTACCGGGATGCCCAGCTTGTCGTAGATCGCCTTGATCTCCGGATCGAGCTCGTCGAGGCTGCCGAGCGTCGGCTTCTTCTTCGGCGCGGCGTAGTAATACGCGTCCTGGTAGTCGATCGGCGGGTAGCCGAGCTTGGCCCAGTCGGGCTCGGCCATCGTCTGCCACAGCCGGAACGCCTTCAGCCGCCAGTCGAGCATCCACTGGGGCTCGTTCTTCTTGGCGCTGATGAAGCGGACGGTGTCTTCGGAAAGGCCCTTGGGCGCGAACTCGGTGTCGATCGCGGCCGACCAGCCGTGCTCGTAATCGGCGGCGCGTGCCGCGGCATCGCGCGCGGCCTGGTCCTGCAGGGCGAGGTTATCGCTCATGCCGGCACCCGGGCCAGGGTGGTCAACGGAATGCCCGCCAGCGCCCCGCGCAAGGTCTGGTTGACGATCGGCCAGTGCGCGCGGACGTTGCAGCTGCCTTGCGCGCCGCATTCGCCGTGTTCGCACGCGCCGAGCGCGATCGGGCCCTCGACCGCCTCGACGATATCGGCCAGCGTGATCGCCGCTGCCGGGCGCGCGAGCTGCAGCCCGCCCCGGGCCCCGCGCACCGAGCGCAGCAGGCCCGCGGCGGTCAGCCGGCTGACGATCTTGGCGACGGTCGGCGCGGGGAGGCCGGTCTCCGCCGCCAGCGCGGCCGCGTTGGTCCGCGCCCCGCCGCAGTGGCGGGCGGCGGCGGTCATCGTGACGACCGCATAGTCGGCGAGGTTCGACAGGCGCATAATCGGACTGGGTTGTTCCGATTTGCACCTAGTGTCGCGCGGGCCCGCTGGCAAGCTCGGCCCGAGACAAAAAAGAGGCGGCCCCTGCCGAAGCCGGGACCGCCCGTTGAGTGGAGGAACTCGTCGCCGATGAAAGCTTCGAGCCCTTCGGGTCGCAAGGGTGCTATAGCCCGATTCGCGGGCCGCGGATTGTATGAAAGCGACGCCGGGCGTGGCATTTCGATGACATAAGGTCCGTTTCGGAGGCTTCGCCCCTGCCGCTCGACAGGTCCTGCGGCGAGCGGCATAGCCCCGGACCGATGCTTTACCGCCTGGCCGCTCCGGCGCTGTTCGCGCTCGATCCCGAACGCGCGCACCGGTTGACGATTTCGGCGCTGAAAGCGCTGCCGGCGCTAACCCCGCCTGCTGCCGGTCCGCTGGCGACCGAGGTCGCCGGCCTGCGCTTCGCCAACCCGGTCGGGCTGGCGGCCGGGTTCGACAAGGACGCCGAGGTGCCCGACGCGATGCTCGGGCTCGGCTTCGGCTTCGTCGAGGTCGGCTCGATTACCCCCCGGCCGCAGCCCGGCAACCCGCGCCCGCGGCTGTTCCGGCTGGTCGAGGACCGCGCGGTGATCAACCGCATGGGGTTCAACAATCGCGGCGCGGATGCCGCCCGGGAGCGGCTCGTCCGCCGGGCGCGGCGCGGGATCGTCGGCGCGAACATCGGCGCGAACAAGGATTCGCCCGACCGGATCGCCGACTACCTCGCCGGGATCGCCGCGTTCGCGCCGCTGGCCGACTACCTGACGGTCAACGTCAGCTCGCCCAACACCCCGGGCCTGCGCGGCCTTCAGGCGGAAGGCGAGCTCGAGGCGCTGCTGTCGGCGATCGCCGCGGCGCGCACCGCGCGGACCCCGCCGGTGTTCCTCAAGGTCGCCCCCGATCTCGCCGAGGGAGACCACGCGCGGATCGTCCGCGCCGCGCTCGACCACGGCATCGCCGGGCTGATCGTTGCCAACACCACCGTCAGCCGCCCTGCGCTGCGCTCGCGTCATGCGGGCGAGGTGGGGGGGCTTTCGGGCGCACCCTTGCGCGACCTCGCGCTCGCGCAATTGCGCCGGTTCCGCGCGGCGAGCGGCGGTGCATTGCCGCTGATCGGCGTGGGCGGGATCGCCGGCGCGGAAGACGCCTGGGCGCGTATCCGCGCGGGGGCCAGCCTGGTGCAGCTCTACAGCGCGCTGGTGTACGAAGGGCCCGGCCTCGCCCGGCGGATCGTGCGCGACCTCGAAAAAATCATGCGCCGCGATGGATTTGGCTCGATTGCCGAGGCCGTCGGGAGCGAGTAGCGAAGCGGCCATGCTGCGCCGTCTTCTCGCCTCGCTCGCCGCGCTGCCGCTGCTCGCGGCGTGCGCCACCCTCGCCCCGCCGCGCGCCGCGATGGGCGAGCGCCCCGCCGCCGCGGTCGCCGGCAACGTCAGCGCCGCCGACCCGCGCGCCGAGGACGCCGGCCGGGCGATGCTGCGCCAGGGCGGCAACGCGACCGACGCGGCGATCGCGGTGATGCTGGCGTTGACCGTGGTCGAGCCGCAGAGCTCGGGGATCGGCGGCGGCGGCTTCCTGGTCCGCGGCGAAGCGGGCGGCGCGGTCGCCAGCTTCGACGGCCGCGAGACCGCGCCGGCGGGGGCCGACGGCACCTGGTTTTACGGCCCCGACGGCAAGCTGCCCCCGTTCGGCGAATCGGTGAAGAGCGGGCTCAGCGTCGGCGTCCCCGGCAATATCGCGCTCGCCGCCGAGGCGCACCGGGCGCACGGCAAGCTCCCCTGGCGCGCGCTGTTCGCCCCCGCGGTGAAGCTCGCGCGCGAGGGGTTCGCGATCAACCAGCGGCTGCACAACGCGCTCGGCGGCACGCGCGAGCGCGCGGCATGGACCGCCGAGGCGCGCGCACTCTACTACGACGCGGCGGGCGCCCCCCTGCCGGTCGGCACGGTGATCCGCAACGAACCGCTGGCGCAGACCTTCGAAGCGGTGGCGCGCGGCGGGCCGCAGGCGTTCTACCGCGGCGACCGGGCCGCCGCGCTCGCCGCCGCGGTGGCCGCGGCCACCCCCAAGCCGGGCGCGATGACCGCGGCCGACGTCGCCGGCTACCGCGCCAAGCCGCGCCCGCCGGTGTGCGGCAGCTATCGCGGGTATCGCTTGTGCGGGATGGGCCCGCCGAGCTCGGGCGGGATCGCGGTGCTGCAGATGCTGGGCATGCTCGAACGGTTCGACCTGAAGGCGCTGGGGCCCAACAACCCGGGCACCTGGCACTTGTTTCTCGAAGCGCAGAAGCTCGCTTACGCCGACCGCGAGCTCTATATCGGCGATGCCGATTTCGTCGCCGTCCCGGTCGCCGGGCTGATCGACCGCGCCTATCTCGCCCAGCGCTCGCGGCTGATCGATCCCGCGCGCGCGGCGGCGAAAGTCGAGGCCGGGGTGCCGGCGGGCGTGCGCACCGCGCTCGCCGATGGCGACGAGGGGCCCGAGCAGGGCACCTCGCATTTCTCCGCCACCGACGCGGGCGGGACGATGGTCGCCTACACCTCGACGATCGAGAGTGGGTTCGGCTCGGGCCTGATGAGCGGCGGGTTCTACCTCAACAACGAGCTGACCGATTTCAGCCGCTCGCCCGAGATCGGCGGGCGGCCGGTCGCCAACCGGGTCGAAGGCGGCAAGCGCCCGCGCAGTTCGATGGCGCCGATGGTGATCTGGGATCCGCAAGGGCGCCCGTTCATGGTGGTCGGCGCGGCCGGCGGCGGGACCATCCCGGTTTCGACCACCCGGGCGATCATCGGCGCGATCGACTTCGGGCTCGATGCCGACGGCGCGCTCGCGCTGCCCTTCCTGATGAGCTTCGGCGAGAGCACGCTGGTCGAACGCGGCACCTGGCTCGAGACCGCGATCCCGCAGTTTGCCGCTTTCGGCCACAAGGGGCTGGTGGCGCGCGAGGCGCCGATCAAGGTCAACGCGCTGCTGCGCTCTGCCACCGGCTGGCAGAGCGCCAGCGACCCGCGGATGAAGGGCCAGGTCGAGGCGCCGTGATCGCCCCGCGCTCGCCGCTTGCTGCCACTGCGGCACGCGCTTAATCCGGCGGCGGATGCGGAGAGGAGCGCGGGGCCTTGCAACTGGCTGACATCGATACGGCGAACAACCTCGTCGAGCTGTTCCTGAAGCGCGCCGACGCGCGCCGCGAACGCCCGTTTCTCGGCGCCAAGGTCGGCGGCGAATGGCGCACCCGCACCTGGGGCGCGGTCGCGGCCGAGGTCTGCGTGCTGGCCGAGAACCTGCGCGCCCTGGGGCTCGAGCGCGGCGACCGGGTGGCGCTGGTGTCCGAGAACCGGCCCGAGTGGTGCATCGCCGACCTCGCGATCATGGCGGCCGGGTGCGTCACCGTGCCCGCCTACACCACCAACACCGAGCGCGATCACCAGCACATCCTCGACAATTCGGGCGCGCGCGCGGTGATCGTCTCGAACGAGAAGCTGTCGGACCCGCTGATCCCGGCGATTATGCGCACCGGGATGGCCGAGCACGTGATCCCGATCGACGGCATCCGCCAGTACCAGGGCGGGCAGGTCGCCTGCCACCCGTGGGCGAAGATGATCGCCGGCGATGCGGCGGCCGCGCGCGCCGCGGTCGAGGCGCGGATCGCCGGGATCGGGCGCGGCGACACCGCCTGCATCATCTACACCAGCGGCACCGGCGGGGCGCCCCGCGGGGTGCTGCAGCACCACGGCGCGATCCTGTGCAACGTCGCCGGCGCGGCCGAAGTGCTCGAACAGGATTTCGGCCTGTCGGAGGACGAGCGGTTCCTCTCGTTCCTCCCGCTCTCGCACGCTTACGAGCACACCGGGGGCCAGTTCCTGCCGATCGGGGTCGGCGCGGAGATCTTCTATTCCGAGGGGCTCGAGAAGCTCGCCAGCAACATCGAGGAGACCCGGCCGACGATCATGGTGGTCGTCCCGCGGCTGTTCGAGGTGCTGCGCGCGCGGATCATGAAGCAGGTCGAGAAGCAGGGCGCGGTGCCCAACTGGCTGATGAACCGTGCGCTCGCGAGCGCCGCGCAGCCGCGGAAGCGCCTGCGCGACCGGCCGGCGGACTTCGTGATCGAGAAGCTGCTGCGCCCGAAGATCCGCGCGCGGTTCGGCGGGCGGATCAAGGCGATGGTCTCGGGCGGGGCGCCGCTCAATCCGGATGTCGGCGCGTTCTTTGATTTTCTTGATCACTTCGATCTTTCCTTTCTGGATTTCGGTCTCTTTCGTGGCGAGCACGGAATCTATATCTTTTATGGTCTTGTCGGTCAGCTCTTG
>JBGSBH010000148.1:0-5912 GCA_041730635.1 Cypionkella sp. | reverse complement strand
TGATGATGTGGGAGGAGCGGCACAGATGAATCTGAACGGAGTTAATGCTTCAGTCGTTGGATCTCCAATCATCAATCCCAGCGCCGCGCGCGCGGCCCGCGCCTCGGCCTCGACCGCGCGCGCCCGCGCGATCTCGGCCCTGAGCGCCGCGGTCCGCCGCCGCACCTCGGGCAGCGTCGCTTCGAGCATCGCGCGCAAGTAGACCGTCTCACGCAGCGAGCCCGGCTGCAGCACCGACAGCGCGAGCGGCCGGCGGGCGAGCGTCTGCAGGCCCGCGGTCAGCCGCATCAGCGGCTCGCGCCGCTCGGCCAGCCGGCGGTCGAGCCGTGCCCGCTCCTGCCGGGCGAGCGCGATCCGCGCCTCGGCCGCGGCGATCCCGGCCTCGGCCTGCTGGACCCGCGCGGCGAGCGCCGCCGCTTCCCGCGCGGTCTTGTCCGCCGCTTCCCGGGTGGAGCGGGCGGCGACTTCGAGCCTCGATGCGCGCAGGGCTGCCGCGCGCGCCTCGTGCCGCGCCCGCACGAGCGCCGCGCGGGTCTCGCCCGCATCGCCGTAGCTGGCGCCCGCCTGCGCCCCAACGCTCGCTTCGATCGCGGGGATCGCGACGAGGATCGCAGCGATGAGGAGACCGAGAAGCGGGCGCACGCGCGCCTCTATGCGCGATCAGCCGCTGCGGTGATAGGGGTGCCCGGCGAGGATCGTCGTCGCGCGGTATAGCTGTTCGAGCAGCATCGCCCGGGCGAGCAGGTGCGGCCACGTCATCGCCCCCATCGCCAGCAGCAGGTCGGCGCTCTCCCGCTCGGTCGCGGTGTGCCCGTCGGCCGCGCCCAGCACGAAGCGCGCCTCGCGCACGCCCTCGTCGCGCCAGCGGCCGAGCCGGGCGGCGAACGCCTCGGAGGTGAGCGCCTCCCCGCGCTCGTCGAGCAGCACGCTGCGCGCGGGCGCGAGCGGCTCGGGCACCTTGCCGCCCGCGTCGGGCAGCTCGGTGAGCTTCAGTGGCCAGACGATCCGCCGGGCATAGCGCGCGACCAGCTCGGCTTCGGCCGCGCGGCCGATGCGCCCCCGCGCGATCACGTGAAGCAGCATCGCGAAGGCCCCGCTCAGGCGGTGCCGGTGCCCGCCAGCTTGTCGTCGCCGAAACCCCACATCCGCTCGAGGTTGTAGAAGCTGCGCACTTCGGGGCGGAACAGGTGGACCACCACGTCGCCGGCGTCGATCAGCACCCAGTCGGCCGCCGGCAGGCCTTCGACGCGGGCCGAGCCGAACCCTTCGGCCTTGACCTTCTCGGCGAGCTTCTGCGCCATCGCCGCGACCTGGCGGGTCGAGCGGCCCGAAGCGATCACCATGTGATCGGCGATCGAGCTTTTGCCGGCGAGCGGGATCGAGACCACGTCTTGCGCCTGGTCGTCGTCGAGCTGGGCCATGACCAGCGCGTGAAGCCGGCCGGCGTCGTCAGCGGAGCGCGGCATCGCGCCTCGCACGGGGCCGGCGGCAGCCGGCTGGGTTTGCGCCTGATGCATAGGCGGGGATCATGCTCCTGTTGATGGGGTGGGCGGGCACGAGGGGATCAACGCGCGTCACCGGACGGCGGTTTCCCGGTCGATGAGCTTGCGGTGGGTGAGCCCGTCGCGCGGGAAGGCTTCGGCATAGCGGGTTGCCCAGTCCGGAGCGGCGCGGCGCAGTGCCGTCGCCGAGACCGGATCGGGATCGAACCGCAGGTACACCAGGGCCGGCGCGCTCCACTTGTCCGCTTGGCGGAAGCTGGCGGCGGCGACGCGGTGGCGCCGCAACCAGGCCGCGGCGGGACTGGCCGCGGCGGCGCCATCATATCCCGGGCGGGCGAACACCGCAATCGGCACAGTGCGAGCGATGCCCCGCCAGTCGCGCCAGCGGTGGAACTGCGCGAGATTGTCCGCCCCCATCAGCCAGATAAACCGCCGCTGCGGATAGCGGCGGGCGAGCGCGCGCAGCGTGTCGATCGTGTAGCGCGTGCCGAGCTCGCGCTCGATCGCGGTCACCCGAATTGGGGCGCGCCGCGCCGCCCCCTGCGCCGAGGCGACCCGCGCCGCCAGCGGGGCCATCCCGCCCGCGGGCTTGAGCGGGTTGCCCGGTGACACCAGCCACCAGACCTCGTCGAGCCCGAGCAGCCGCAGCGCCGCGAGGCTGATCCGGCGGTGGCCGCGGTGCGCCGGGTTGAAGCTGCCGCCCAAAATGCCGGTGCGCATGCCGGTGCGCTGGCCGCTCCGCCTCATTCGGGCCTGGGCACGCGCCGAGGCGAGACCTTTTCCCCGCGGTAGCCGCCCTGGAAACCGAGCATCCAGCCCGGATACTCGCGCGGCAGGCGGCTCAGCTTGTCGAGCCGCTCGAGCTCGCCGGCGGTGAATTCGATCTCGCAGGCCCCGATATTGTCGGCGAGCTGGTCGGCCCGCTTGGCCCCCACGATCACCGTCGAGACCGCCGGCTGGTAGAGCAGCCAGGCGAGCGCGAGCTGCGCCACGCTGGCGCCCTTCTCCGCCGCCATCGGCTTCAGCGCGTCGATCAGGTCGTAGGCCCGGTCCATCTCGACCGGCGGGAACTCGAACGCCGCGCGTCGCCCCTCCCCCTCGCTCTTGTCGCCATCGCCGCGGGTGTACTTGCCGCTGAGGAGCCCGCCGGCGAGCGGCGACCACACCATCAGCCCCACCCCTTCGCTGAGCAGCATCGGCACGATCTCGCGCTCGAGGTCGCGCCCGGCGATCGTGTAATACGCCTGCAGCGAGGCGAACTTCGCGAGGCCCAGCCGCTCGCTGATCCCCAGCGCCTTGACGATCTGCCACGCGGCCCAGTTCGACACCCCGATGTAGCGCGCGCGGCCCGAGCGGACGATGTCGTCCAATGCCCGCAGCGCTTCCTCGATCGGGGTCTGCGAATCCCAGCCGTGGATCTGGTAGAGATCGACGTGGTCGAGCCCGAGCCGCTCGAGGCTGGCATCGATCGCATGCATCAGGTGATAGCGGCTGACGCCGGCGTCGTTCGGCCCTTCGCCCATCGGCCCCATCGCCTTGGTCGCGATCACCACGTCGGAGCGGGCCACGCCGAGGTCCTTCAGCGCCTGGCCGACGAAGCGTTCGGACTGACCGCGGGTGTAGACGTTGGCGGTGTCGATGAAGTTGATCCCCGCATCGAGCGCCTGTTTGACCATCGCGGTCGAGGCCGCCTGGTCCATTCCGGCGATGTGCGCGAAGCGCCCCGGATCGGTGCCGAAGGTCATCGCGCCGAGGCACAGTTCGGAGACGATCAGCCCGGTCGAGCCGAGACGGTTATAACGCATGCATTGCTCCTGCGGGGCGGGCTTGGGTGGCCGTCGGGTTGACGCGGGGGCGAGGGCGAAAAACCGTGACCTTTGCCTCGCCTCCCTCAATCCAAGCAGTTGTTTTCATTAAAGAAAGATAGCCATTTCGAGCGCGCGAGATGGCGCCGATGTGTGACCATCGCGAATCGTCAGCGGAGCGGGAAGCGGGCCTTTCCATCGCCGCACCATTGCAAATGAACGGCCGGTAGGAAAACTAAACCTGCGGGGGCGCCTTTCAGCCGCGCACCTGGCCGGATCCGCGCACCAGCCACTTGTAGGTCGTCAGCCCTTCGAGCGCGACCGGCCCGCGCGCGTGCAACCGCCCGGTGGCGATGCCGATCTCGGCGCCGAGGCCGAACTCGCCGCCGTCGGCGAACTGGCTCGAGGCGTTGTGCATGACGATCGCCGAATCGACTTCGCCCAGGAACCGCTCGGCGACCGCGGCATCCTCGGTGACGATCGCGTCGGTATGGTGCGAGCCGTGCGCGGCGATGTGCGCCATCGCCGCCTCCGGCCCGTCGACCACCGCGACAGACAGCACCGCGTCGAGGTATTCGGTATCCCAGTCCTCGGGCGCGGCGGGCGCGATGCGCGGATCGACCGCCTGCGCGCGGGCGTCGCCGCGCAGTTCGCAGCCCGCGTCGATCAGCGCGGCGAGCAGCGCGGGCGTGTCGGGATAGGCCGCGTCGACCAGCAGCGTCTCCATCGCCCCGCAGATGCCGGTCCGGCGGAGCTTGGCGTCGAGTGCGATTTTATGCGCCTTGGCCGGATCGGCGGCGGCGTGGACATACGTGTGGCAGAGCCCGTCGAGGTGCGCGAGCACCGGCACCCGCGCATCGGCCTGGACCCGCGCGACCAGCCCCTTGCCCCCGCGCGGCACGATCATGTCGATGAGGCCGGCCGCAGCCAGCATCGCGCCGACCGCCGCGCGGTCCTGCGTCGGCACCAGCTGCACCGCTTCGGCGGGCACCCCCGCACTCGCCAGCCCCCGTACGAACGCTGCATGGATCGCGCGGTTCGAATGGACCGCCTCGCTCCCCCCGCGCAGCAGCACCGCGTTCCCAGCCCGGACGCACAGCGCCGCCGCGTCGGCGGTGACGTTGGGACGGCTTTCGTAGACGATGCCGATCACACCGATCGGGATGCGCACCCGTTCGAGCTGCAGGCCGTTGGGCCGGCGGCTGCGCGAGATGACCTCGCCGACCGGGCTCGGCAGCGCCGCCACCGCGGCGACCGCCCCGGCGATCACGGCGAGGCGCGCGGGATCGAGCCGCAGCCGGTCGAGCATCGCCGGGGCGAGGCCGGCCGTGCGGCCGGCGGCCATGTCGCGCGCGTTGGCCTCCAGGATCGCCGGCTCGGCGCTGGGCAAGGCATCGGCGGCGGCACGCAACCCCGCCGCGCGCTCGGCGTCGCTCATCCGCGCGAGCGCAGCCTGCGCCGCGCGGCCGGCGGCGGCGAGCCCGGCGATCAGGCCGGCGGCGTCGGTTGGCGGCGGGGTCTCGGCCATGCCGGCGCGCTAGCAGCCTTGCCAAGCGCTGTCAGGCGGCGAATCGGGTGGCGGGAAACTCAGGTCCACGGCGAAAGTTCCGCCCGGATTCGATTATTTCGCCGATAAGTAACGTTTCGCCGCAGGACTCCCCCGATTCGCCCCGAGTCGGGACAGGTCGATTCGACGGGCAGCTAGACGCTTGTTAGCCGCGCCGGCGGATAAGACGGGACATAGGGGTCGTACCTCGCATGAAAACTGCCGCTGGCGGACTGTTGAGCCGCCTGCGCACCTGGTTCCCCGACCGCGAGTTCTTCATGCGGTCGCAGGGGCAGGTCCGCTTCATCAAGATCACCTCGCGCGCGCAGATGATCGCGGCCGGCGCGGTGCTGGCCGCGCTGGTGCTGTGGGGTCTGTCGCTGGCGGTGATGGGCTGGCTGCAGTATCGCGCCGCCGCCGACCGGCTTTCGCTGCTCGAGCGCGAGGCCACCGTCGCTAAGGCGGCGGAGCGCGTCGGCGACTACCGCGCCGATCTCGATGCCGTCGCCGACGACCTGACCCGCCGCCAGACCTTCATCGAGGAAATGGTCGATTCGCTTCCCGCCGACGCGCGCGACGGCGAGACCGTTTCGGATTCGGCCGGAGAAGCGGGCAAGACCGTCTCCAAGGTTTCCGCGCTGATCCCCGAAGCCGCCGCGCTCGCCCGGATCGAGGCCCGCCAGCTCGCGTTCGTCGAGAAGCTGACCCGCTACGCCGACCGCCGCGCCGAACGCACGGCGCGCGCGATCCGCGGGTTCGGGCTCGATCCGAACGCGATGGTCCGCGCCGCCGGGCGCCAGGCGATGGCGCGAGGCATGGGTGGTCCGCTCGAAAAGCTCGCCACCGGGCGCGACGGTTCGGTCGACCCGCGCTTCGAGCGGCTCGGCCTCAGTCTCGCGCGGATGGAAGCGCTCGACCGCAGCCTCGCGGGGATCCCGCAGTACCGCCCGGCCGCGCACTCGATGACCAGCAGCTTCGGCGTGCGCCGCGACCCGTTCACCGGCGCCACCGCGATGCACGCGGGGATCGACTTCGCCGGCCCGGTCGGCGCGCCGATCT
>JBGSBH010000147.1:0-5993 GCA_041730635.1 Cypionkella sp. | reverse complement strand
CAAAGCGTGGGCGATTTGTTGCGCAGATTCAAGTGTTTGGGAAACAGATCCACATAGGCACATTTCAAGATCCCAAAGCCGCACATGAAGCCTATCTATGCGCAAAGCGCCAGCTTCACGACGGTTGCACGATCTAAGAGGAAACGACATGGTTCTCCCCATCGCAATCGCACTGATGGCCGCCGCAGGCCATCGCAAGTACAAGCAGGACCAGCTGGACGACCAGGACGCGGCCGAGGCGACGCAAGCGCGCCGCGAGGACCGCGCCTTCATGGTCGGCGAGGGCGCTGACCGACGAGGCGATGGCGGCCAAGATGGCCGAGATCGAGCCCGAGATGTGGAAGCGGCTCGAGAAGCAGATCCTGCTCGAGCGGCTCGATCATCACTGGAAGGAGCACCTCTCGACGCTCGACGCGCTGCGCCAGGTGATCTTCCTGCGCGCCTACGCGCAGAAGCAGCCGATCAACGAATACAAGCGCGAGGCTTTCGTGCTGTTCGAACGGATGCTCGAGACGCTGCGCGAGGACGTTACCGGCATCCTGATGAAAGCGCAGTTCCACTTCGCCGCGCCGCAGGCGCCGCAGTCGCTGCCCGAACTGCCCGAGTTCTTGACCGGCCACATCGATCCGCTCACCGGGTTCGAGGATTCGAACGACGGCGACGGTTCGCGGGTGCGCGAGGCGCTGTTCGGCTCGCTCGCCGGATCGCCGCGGGCGGAGGCCGGCCCGGGCGGGGTGGCGGACAATCCTTGGGCGGGCGAGGAGATCAGCCGCAACGCCCCGTGCCCGTGCGGTTCGGGCAACAAGTACAAGCATTGCCACGGCGCGGTGGGCGCGCGGGCGGCCGGCTGAACTGCCGCTCCCGCGCTGCAAAATGCTGCGCACAAACGGTGCAGCATTGTTGCAGTGCGAATGTTGCGAATGCTAAGCGCGGCGGGCCTTCCGACGAAAGGGTCCGCCCGCGATGGCTCGACGCGAAACCGCCGACGGTGCGACCGTCATCAAGAAATACGCCAACCGGCGGCTCTACAACACCGGCACCTCGAGCTACATCACGCTCGACGATCTCGCGCGGATGACCCGCGAGGGGGTCGAGTTCAAGGTGCTCGACGCCAAGAGCGGCGACGACATCACCCATGCGATCCTGACCCAGATCATCATGGAGGAAGAATCGAGCGGCGGCGAACAGATGCTTCCGATCGGCTTCCTGCGCCAGCTGATCGCGCTCTACGGCAATTCGATGCAGGCGATGGTGCCGGGCTATCTCGAAGCGATGATGGACAACTTCCGCGCCAACCAGAACAAGCTGCACGAGGCGTTCATGGCGCGCGCCGGCGACACGCCGCTGGGCAAGCTCGCCGAGACCAACATGGCGATGATGCGCGCGGCAACCGACGCGCTGCTCGGCAAGCGCGGCGGTGCCAAGCGTGCACCGCCGCCGCCACCGCCGCCCGCGAAACCCGACGAGATCGCCGAACTGCGCGCGCAGATGGCCGCGATGCAGAAGAAGCTCGACGAGCTGGGGAAATAGCCCCCTATCGTCATCCCCGCGAAAGCGGGGATCCAGATCCAGACGCCCGAGATGGA
This sequence comes from Cypionkella sp., assembly GCA_041730635.1. GTDB lineage: Bacteria > Pseudomonadota > Alphaproteobacteria > Sphingomonadales > Sphingomonadaceae > Tsuneonella. The sequence goes on along the minus strand of JBGSBH010000147.1, from coordinate 4,407 downwards.
TTCCCGCCTGCGCGGGAATGACGATGGATTTTGACTAAGTCGAGCGGCTAGGGGCGGCCGCTCTTCGAGATAACGGAAGCGAACAATGTCCGCCATTCGCCATGCCCTGTCGGTCAAGCGCGCCGACGATTTCGCCCAGTGGTACCAGGAGGTGGTCGCCGCCGCCGATCTCGCCGAGGAATCGGGGGTGCGCGGCTGCATGGTGATCAAGCCGTGGGGGTACGGCATCTGGGAGCGCATCCAGCGCCTCCTCGACGATCGGATCAAGGCGACCGGGCACGACAACGCGTACTTCCCGCTGCTCATTCCGCTGAAGAACTTCGAGCGCGAGGCCGAGCACGTGGAGGGCTTCGCCAAGGAGATGGCGGTCGTCACCCATCACCGCCTGGTGGCCGACGGCAAGGGCGGGCTGGTGCCCGATCCGCAAGCCCGGCTCGAAGAACCGCTGGTGATCCGCCCGACTTCGGAAACGATCATCGGCGACGCGATGGCGCGCTGGGTCCAGTCGTGGCGTGATCTGCCGCTGAAGCTCAACCAGTGGGCCAACGTGATGCGCTGGGAGATGCGCACGCGGATGTTCCTGCGCACCAGCGAATTCCTCTGGCAGGAAGGGCACACCGCGCACGAGACCGCCGAGGAGGCGCGGGAACACACGCTGCGCATGCTCGAGGTCTATCGCGCCTGCGCCGAGGACGATCTCGCGCTGCCGGTGATCGCCGGCGAGAAGCCCGAGAACGAGCGCTTCCCCGGCGCGGTCGAGACCTGGTCGATCGAGGCGATGATGCAGGACGGCAAGGCGCTCCAGGCGGGCACCAGCCACTATCTCGGGACCAACTTCGCCGAGGCGAGCGGCATCCGCTTCCAGGACCGCGACGGCGGCCAGCAGCTCGCGCACACCACCAGCTGGGGTGTCTCCACCCGGATGATCGGCGGGGTGATCATGGTCCACGGCGACGACGACGGGCTCAAGGTGCCGCCGGCGATCGCCCCGTGGCAGGTCGTCATCGTGCCGATGCTGCGCGAGGACGCGGGCGGTGCGGCTTTGATCGAGTATTGCGAGGGCCTGCGCGCGCAGCTTGCCGCAAGCCGGGCATTGGGGGAGCCGGTCCGGGTGCTGCTCGATGCCAAGCCCGGCAAGGCGGCCGCCAAGCGGTGGGACTGGGTGCGCAAGGGCGCGCCGCTGATCGTCGAGGTCGGCGGGCGCGACATGGCGGAAGGCAAGGTAACGCTGCTGCGCCGCGATGCGCTGTGGGCGGAGAACGGCAAGCCCGCCTTCGCCGCGCCCTCGCTCGAGGAAGCGGCGGCGACGATCCCTTCAGCGCTCGCGACGATGCAGCGCGCGATGCTCGAGGCCGCGCGCGCCGAGCGCGACGGGCGCATCGCGCGCAACGTGGCCGACTTCGCCGGGCTCGAGCGCTTCTTCGCCGCCGAGGTCCGGCACCCGGGGTGGGTCGAAGTGCAGTGGGCCAGGCCCACCGGCGCTGCGCTCGAGCAGGTGACCGAGCGCTTGAAGGCGCTGAAGCTCACGCTGCGCAACGTGCCTATGGGCGCACCCGAGGCCGATGGGCCATGCGTGTTCACCGGCGCCCCGGCGGTCGAGCGGGTGCTGGTCGCGCGCGCTTATTGAGAGGTCCAAGAAGCTCACCGTCACCCCGGACTTGATCAGGGGTGTTGCTTCGTTTCTGCGCAGCGCTTCGACAAAGCATCGGCCCGGATCAGGTCCGGGCCGACGAAACTATTGTGTTGGTTTGTTTCTCACGCGAGAGTGAGCGGATGCGACTCCTCCCCCTCGCGCTCGCCATCCTCGCCGCCCCCCTCGCAGCACAGACCGCGCCCGAAGCCGCTGTCTCGCCAGAGCGGCTCAGGGCCGATGTCGAGAAGCTGGTATCCTTCGGCACGCGGCACACGATGTCCGAGCAGGATAATCCCCGGCGCGGGATCGGGGCCGCGCGGCGATGGGGCGAGGGCGAGTTCCGCAAGATCGCCCGGGCCTGCGGCGGGTGCCTCGAGATCGCGCTGCCCGAACGGATGGTCACCGGCGCGCGGATTCCGACCCCGACCCGGCTGGTCAACGTCGTCGCGATCCAGCGCGGGAGCGAGCGGCCGAACGAGGTGGTGATCGTCCAGGGCCACATCGACAGCCGCGTGTCCGACGTGATGGATTTCACCTCCGACGCGCCCGGGGCCAACGACGACGGCAGCGGCACCGCGCTGGCGATCGAGGCGGCGCGGGTGCTGTCGAAGCGCAAGTACCCGACGACGGTCGTCTACGCGCTGCTCTCGGGCGAGGAGCAGGGGCTGCACGGCGGGCAGCTCCTCGCCGACTACGCGGCCGAGCGGGGCTGGACAGTGAAGGCGGTGCTCAACAACGATATCGTCGGCAACTCGTGCGGCTCGGACGGATATTGCGAGCCGAACGTCGTGCGGGTTTTTTCCGAAGGGCCGCGCGCCGACCTCGACGACAGGACCCGCGCCGACCAGCGGCGCAACGGCGGGGAGAACGACAGCCCCAGCCGCAACCTGTCGCGCTGGCTCGACGGGATCGACAGCGCGGCGCTCGCGGTCCGCCCGATCTGGCGCGCCGACCGGATGGGGCGGGGCGGCGATCACCTGCCGTTCCTCGACAAGGGGTACCCGGCGATCCGCTTCTCGGTCGGGGTCGAGGACTACGACCATCAGCACCAGGACCTGCGCACCGAAAACGGGATCAGGTACGGCGACACGATCGACGAGATGGATTTCGCCTATCTGGCCAAAGTCACCGCGCTCAATGTCCGCGCGCTCGACCGGCTGGCGCGCGCGCCGATGCCGCCGGCGCCGGTGGCGGAAGCGGCGGTGCGGACCGACACCTTGGTCCGCTGGACCGGCGTCGAAGGGGCGGTGTCCTATCAGGTCTTCGCCCGGCGGACCGACGCGGCCGACTGGGGCGAGCCCGCGGCGCTGATCGGGCGCGAGACCGCCTCGCCGGCATTGCCCGCCACGCCGCCGACGTTCGCGCACGTCGCCAAAGTGCGCGGCGACGACTGGATCTTCGGCGTCAGCGCCTGTGCGGCGGACGGCGTGTGCAGCCCGGTCGCCAGCGCGGTGCCCGCGGGGGCCTTCGCGCCGCTCGCCAAGGCGGAGGGTGACAAGGACTAGCCCGCGCCCCATATCGCGCGCCATGCCCGCACGACGCGCCCCCGGCTTGCCTTCGCGCGAGCAGGTCATCGAGTTCCTCCAGACTAGCCCCACACTCGCCGGCAAGCGCGAGATCGCCAAGGCGTTCGGGCTGCACGGGCAGGAAAAGCTCGCGCTCAAGGCGCTGCTCAAGGACATGGCCGAGGAAGGGCTGATCGACGGCAAGAAGACCGCCTATCACCGGATGGGCGGGGTGCCCAAGGTCACCGTGCTGCGCGTCGCCGAGATCGAGGACGGCGAGCCGTTCGCGATCCCCGATGCCTGGAGCCCCGACGACGGCGCGCCGCCGCCGCGGCTCCGGGTCGTCGAGGGCAAGAAAGGGAAAGGCGGCAACCGCTTTCCCGCGCTCAAGGTCGGCGATCGCATCCTCGCCCGCACCGAGGAGGCGGGGCGCGGCTGGCGCGCCTACGTGATGAAGAAGCTCCCCGCGCGTACCGAAGGGCTGATGGGCGTGGTCGAGATCGACCGGGCGGGCAAGGGCTGGCTGGCGCCGGTCGACAAGCGGGTGCGCACCTCTTCGCCGATCGCCGATCTCGGCGGGGCGGAGGAAGGCCAGCTCGTTCTCGCCGAGCCGGCGGGCAAGTCGCCGCGCTCGGGCGTCAAGGTGATCGAGGTGATCGGCGATCCGCTGGCGCCCAAGGCTTTCAGCCTGATCGCGATCGCCAAGCACGGCATTCCCCACATTTTCCCCGAAGGTGCGATCGAAGAAGCCGAACGTGCCGCCAAACTGCCGACAAGTGCCGACCATCGCGAGGACCTGCGCCATCTTCCGATCGTCGCGATCGACCCCGCCGACGCGCGCGATCACGACGACGCGATCTGGGCCGAGCCCGACCCAGACCCCAACAATGCGGGCGGATACCGCGCGGTCGTGGCGATCGCCGACGTCAGCTTCTACGTGCGGCCCGGCGGGGCGCTCGACCGGGAAGCGAGGAAGCGCGGCAACTCGGTATACTTCCCCGACCGCGTCGTGCCGATGCTGCCCGAGGTGCTGAGCGCCGACGTCTGCAGCCTGGTCGAGGGCGAGGACCGCGCGGCGATGGCTTGCCACTTGCGCATCTCGCCCGAAGGCGCGGTGACCAAATGGCGCTTCACCCGCGCGCTGGTCCGCATCGCCCACAACATCGCCTACGAGGACGCGCAGGCCGAGATCGACGGCGGGGGGGCGCGCGAGTTTCTCCAGCACTTGTGGGGCGCCTGGAAGCTGCTCGCCGCGGCGCGCGCCGCGCG
>JBGSBH010000146.1:0-6069 GCA_041730635.1 Cypionkella sp. | reverse complement strand
CGGCTGGCGTGATCGTGGTGGCGGGGCCCACCGCCTGCGCGCCGGCGGCGGTGGCGATGCCAAGCGCGGCAACACCGGCCAGCAGAGCTGCGCCGCGCGGATTGCTGGGTCGGTTGGGCATGCGTGGTCCTTCCAGGGCATGAGCGGCGACCCACCGCACGCCGCGGTTCGACTGTCTGCGCGGGAGAACCCATCCACCGCGGGCTTGGTTCCCCGCGGGGCGGGATGGGCTCAGTTCGCCCCGAGAGTCAGAAAACGGTCCTCCCGCAGCCGCCGGATCGCGTCGGGCGTCATGCCCGCCAGCGCGTCGAGCTCCTCGCCGACAGCCTCTCCCAGCGTCCGCGCCGTCGCCGCCGGATCGCGATGCGCACCGCCGACCGGTTCGGGGACGATGCGGTCGATCACCCCCAGCTTCGCGAGGTGCTGCGCGGTCACCTTCATCGCCTCGGCCGCCTCGGGCGCTTTCTCAGCGGTGCGCCAGAGGATCGAGGCGCAGCCTTCGGGCGAGCTCACCGAATAGACCGCATGCTCCAGCATCAGCACCCGCTCCGCGCTCGCGAGCGCCACCGCCCCGCCCGAGCCGCCCTCGCCCACGATGGTGGCGACCATCGGCACCGGCAGCGCCAAGCAGGCCTCGGTCGAGCGCGCGATCGCTTCCGCCTGGCCGCGCTCCTCCGCCTCGATCCCGGGAAAGGCGCCCGAGGTATCGACCAGCGTCACCACCGGCAAGCCGAAGCGCCCGGCGAGCTCCATCAGGCGGACCGCCTTGCGATAGCCTTCGGGCTTGCCCATGCCGAAATTGTGGCGGATGCGGCTTTCGGTATCGTGGCCTTTTTCGTGGCCGATCAGCATGACCCGGCGCCCGCCCAGCGTCGCGAAGCCGCCGAGGATCGCCTGGTCGTCGCCATAAGTCCGGTCACCGCCGAGCGGCACGAAATCTTCGAAGGCGTGTTCGACGTAGTCGCGAAAGTGCGGCCGCTGCGGATGGCGCGCGACCTGCGTCTTCTGCCACGGGGTCAGCGCGGCATAGGTCGTCGCCAGCAGCTCGGCGCTCTTGGCCTCGAGCCGGGCCAGCTCGGGCGAGATATCCACCTCGTCGCCGACCGCCGCGGCGCGAAGCTCGGCGATGCGTTGCTCGAGCTGGGCGACCGGTTTCTCGAATTCGAGGAAGGATTGCATCGCCAGCGCGCTAGTCGCGCATGCCGCCGCGCGCAAGCGGATGCCGCTCGTTGACCAGCGCCACCAGCCGCGCCGAATCGACGTGGGTGTAAATCTGGGTGGTAGCGATATCGGCATGGCCGAGCAGCGTCTGCAGCACGCGCAAATCCGCCCCGCCTTCGAGCAGATGCGTCGCGAAGGCGTGGCGCAGGACGTGCGGGCTGACCTTCTCCGGCGCGATCCCAGCCCGCATAGCCAGCCCCTTGACGAGCTGGAAAAGGCGCACGCGCGAAAGATGGCGATCGCCGCGTGACGGGAAGAGGAAGCGCCCCGGCGGCCGCAGCGCCAGCCAGCGCGCCAGCGCTCTCCGAGCGCGCTCGCCGATGGGGACCATGCGTGCCAGCCCGCCTTTCCCGGTCACCGTGACGAACGGCGCGTCACGCGGCGCCGCCGCCAGGGGCAGCGCGACGAGCTCGCTCGCCCGCAGCCCCGAGCCATAGAGAAGCTCGACCAGCGCAAGCGTGCGCGCCGCCTCCGGCCGTCCCCCTGCCGCCTCGCTCTCGGCCTGGGCGAACAATGCGGCGACTTCGCCGTGGTCGAGGATCCGGGGTAGCGGCCGGCGGGTCGCCGGGCGGGGCAAGGCCGCGCTGGGATCGTCCTCGCGCAGGCCTTCGTCGATGAGGAAGGCGTAGAATTGACGCAGCGCCGACGCTTTGCGGGCCGCGCTGGCGGGGGCGAGCGCCGCCCAATGCGCGGCAAGGGCGCCGAGCGCCGCAGAGCTTGCCCGAAGGAGGTCGCCGACCTTGCGTTGGGCCTGCGCGAGGTCGGTGCGGTAGGCAGCCAGCGTGTTCGGTGCGGCCCCCCGCTCGGCGGCGAGCATGGCCAGGAAATCCTCGATCGGGGCGGCCATCAGCCGCGCGCGACCGCCTCCGCAGCGATCATCCGCGCTTCGGCGCTGAGGCCCACGCGGTGGAGCGCGGAAACGATGTGGTAGAGGTGGCGCGCGGTCATCCGCTCCCACCCTTCGCCCTGCATGCCCAGCCCGGCGAGGAAGGCGACCAGCGCCTGGTTGTCCGCCGCCGCCGCGGCGGAGATCGCTCGGGTCCAGCGCGTGTCCGCGCCGAGGTTCATGCCGAGGTCGCTCGAATACCCGGCGACGTCGCCCGCATCCATCCGCCCGAGCCCGGCGAGACCGGCGACGAGGAACTGCGAACGGCGCTGTTCCTCGCTCCCGTCGTCGCCCACGAAATCGTCGATCGCGCCCGAGGAAACCGGGTCGCGGCGCGGCGCGGCAAACACCAGTTGCGCCCAGGCGGGGCTGCCTTCGGCCACGACGCCGCTCCAGCGCAGTGCATCGCGTTCGAGCCCGGCCGCCAGCATCGACGCGATCAGCGGAGCGGCGTCGCCCTCCAGGTCCGCGCTCGGAGCGACCCGCGCCGCGGCATAGGCGGTGAGCACCAGCCGCGAGTAGTCGACCGCGCCGCCGCCCCCGCCCGCTTCGCCCCACAGATTGCGAATCGCGCCGAGCCGCGCCGCCGCGTCGCCTCCGACATAGGCCTGGCGCAGGCGCTCCGCCGCCGTCGCCGCCGGCCCCTCGGCCTCCTGTTCGGCGTAGAGCTGCGAATAGAGATCGATCATCGCCGCGGCCGACAGGATGCCTTCGCGCCCGGCGCGCTCGGCAGCGGCGATCCGGCGGGTCAGCGGCAGCATCGGCGCGGTAGCGGCGGCGCGGCTGAAATAGGGCGCTGCCCCGTCGAGCAGCCGCTCGGGCACCGGCTCGCCCACCGCGTTGGCGAGCGCGAAGCGCAGCGGGGTAAGTTCCTCGATCCCCTTCCACTCGATCGTCACCGCGCCGCGGCCCTGGCCCGCCGCGCCGGCGAAACGCTGCGCGAGCAGCGCGTCGATGTTCGCCGCCTCGCCGCGATAGCGCAGCCGTTCGAGATCGCGCTTGGCGCGCGCCGCCTCGCCGGAATAGGCGTTGCAGATGCCTTGCAGCAGCTTCCAGTTGCCGTCTTCGCGGCGATTGCCCTGCAGCCGCACGGCGGGACAGGCGCCGACGAGGTCGGCGGTGCCGATATAGGCATCGATCGCCGCGCGGGTCAGCGCCGGGTTCCAGTTCGCGGTGTCGACATCCTGCGCCACCGCCCGCGCGGCGGCGAACTCCCCGATCGCGTTGAGCGCCGCGACGCGCAGCGCGGCGAATTCGACCGGGTCCATGCCCGCCGGCGCATCGAGCCGGCTGGCCAGCGCCCGCCGCAGCATGATGTGGCCCCAGCGCGAAACGATCGGCCGGGTCGTGCCGCCCAGCGCGGCGCGCACCAGCGCCGCCGGCTGGTTGGCGAGCGAGCGCGGCGGCAGCCCGCCTTCTTCCGCGGACAGCACGCCGATTTCCGCCAGCGAGCGGCGCGCGCCGGGCGGGATATCGACCTTCGGCTTCAGCCCCAGCAGCTCGTCGAGCTCGTCGGTCGACATCCGCTCGAGCTCGGCCAGCGTCGGCAGCTTGTCGTCGATCTCGGGGAGCGCGGGCGGCGCGGGGCGCGGCGCCCCGTCGCTCCTCCCTTGCGGGATCGGCTGGATGACCGGCACCGAAGTCGCGTCGGGCGCCGGCGCCTGCTGCGGGCCGGCGGCGGTCGGGCGCGGCGTGGGCGCGGGAGAGGGAACTGGGGGCGCGGGCTGGTCGGTCCCCGGCGGCAGCAGGTCGGCCGGCCGGCTCTGCGCAATCGCCAGCCCGGACCCGAGCGCCAGGGCCGCAATCCCGCCGAGCAGCAGACCGCGCCTCATCGCGCGGCCTCCGGCACCGCGACCGGCTCGGCGATCGCGCGCAGCGGTTCCTCGCCGCCGTCCCACCAGGCGTACGCGAGCAGCAGCAGCACCGCCACCGCGGCGAGCCGCTTGATACGCACGCTTCGCATTGCCGAAGATTCCAACCCGGTGCCCATTCTTGCACGCGCCCTAGCCCATCTATAGGCGAGGCGGCAATGCACTGCGCCCGCCCTTCGCGGAGCGGCGAGACGATCGCCGCGGTGGCCCGCCGGATCGACCGGCCGGTGGTGCTCGTGGGGCTGATGGGGGCGGGCAAATCGACCGTCGGGCGCAAGCTGGCGGCGCTGCTGCGGACTGGCTTCGTCGATGCCGACGAGGAGATCGAGCGCGCCGCGGCGCTCACCGTCAGCGAGATCTTCGAGCGCTACGGCGAGGCGCACTTCCGCGACGGCGAGCGGCGCGTCATCGCCCGCCTGATCGGCGAAGGGCACGGGGTGATCGCGACCGGCGGCGGCGCGTTCGTCAACCCGCAGACCCGCGCGCTGATCCTGCGACAGGCGATCGCGGTGTGGATCGACTGCGACGTCGCGACGCTGGTCGAGCGCACCCGCCGCCGCGAAACGCGCCCGCTGCTCAAGCAGGGCGACCCGCACGAGATTCTCGCGCGGCTGCACGACGAGCGCGCGCCGTTCTATGCCGAGGCGCCGATCCGGGTGACGAGCGAACGCGGTCCGCACGCCGATACGGCGTTCGAGATCGTCGAGGCGATCGGCCGGTGGCTGTAGTCGAGGTCGCCCTCGCCGGGCGCAGCTACTGCGTGCACATCGGCCGCGGCCTGCTCGGCGAGGCGGGCACGCTCGCCGCCGGCCTGATCCGCGGACGGGCGGTGGTCGTGGCCGACCGTACCGCCTGGGGCCATCACGGCGAGGCGTTCGCGCGCGGCCTGGGCGCCGCGCCGGCGCTCTTTCTGGTCGAGCCCGGCGAAGCGTCGAAGAGCTGGACCGGGCTCGCGGCGCTTACCGACTGGCTGCTGGCGCACGGCGTCGAGCGCGGCGACCACCTGGTCGCTTTCGGCGGCGGCGTGGTGGGCGATCTTGCCGGGTTCGCCGCGGCGATCGTCAAGCGCGGGTGCGGCTTCATCCAGGTGCCGACCACGCTGCTCGCGCAAGTCGACAGCTCGGTCGGGGGCAAGACCGCGATCAACAGCGCGGCGGGCAAAAACCTCGTCGGCGCGTTCCACCAGCCGGCGCTGGTGCTCGCCGACCTCGCGGTGCTCGACACGCTGCCCTTGCGCGAGCTGCGGGCCGGGTATGCCGAAGTGCTCAAGTACGCAGTGCTGGGCGACCGCGCTTTCTTCGACTGGCTCGCCGCGAACGGGCCGGCGGTGCTGGCCCGCGAGCCGCACGCGCTGGAGCACGCGGTCGCGACCAGCGTCGCAATGAAAGCCGCGATCGTCGCCGAGGACGAGCGCGAGACGACCGGGCGGCGGGCGCTGCTCAACCTCGGGCATACCTTCGGCCACGCGCTCGAGGCGGAGACCGGGTTCTCCGACCGGCTGCTGCACGGCGAGGCGGTCGCGCTGGGAATGGTGCTGGCGGCGCGCTTCTCGGCCCGGCGCGGCCTCCTTCCCGATGCCGCTGCAGACGCGATAACCCGCGCGGTCGACGCCGCCGGGTTGCCCTCCGAAATTGCCGCGCTCGGCCTCGACGCGAACGGCGCCCGGCTCGTGGAACACATGCGGCACGACAAGAAGATGGCCGCCGGCGCGCTGCCGTTCGTGTTGCTGCGCGGCGTGGGCGAGGCGTTCCTCGCGCGCGACGTCGACCTCGCCGAGGTCGCCGCCTTTCTCGACGAACAACTTCAGGGCCCTCGACCATGACCCGCTTCATCGACCTGTCGATCCCGATCACCAACGACGTCGTCTCCGACCCCGAGGTGATGCGGCCGCAGATCACCTACATGACCCACGAGAGCACGTGGGCCCAGATCGCCATGTTCTTCCCGGGGCTTACGCGCGAGGACCTGCCCGACGGCGAAGGCTGGGCGGTCGAGCAGATCACGCTCAGCACTCACAACGGCACGCACATGGACGCGCCGTGGCACTTCCATTCGACCACCGACAGCGGCGCCTCGCCCGCCCCGAGCATC
>JBGSBH010000145.1:0-6133 GCA_041730635.1 Cypionkella sp. | reverse complement strand
TTCGACCACCGACAGCGGCACCTCGCCCGCCCCCAGCATCGACGAGGCGCCGCACGACCGGTTCTTCCGCCCGGGGGTGAAGCTCGACTTCAGCCACCTGCCGCACGGCCACGTGGTGAGCGCACGAGAGGTTCAACACGCCCTGCAGCGGGCCGAACACGACCTGCAGCCGCTCGACATCGTGCTGGTGCAATCGGGCGCGGTTTACGGCACCGACCAGTTCACCGACCAGGGGGTCGGGATGGGCGCGGAAGCGACGCTGTGGCTGACCGAGCAGGGGATCGAGGTCGTCGGCACCGACGCGTGGAGCTGGGATGCGCCCTTCAGCCATACCGCGCGCCGGTGGGCGGAACGCCGCGACCCGTCGATCATCTGGGAAGGGCACAAGGCCGGGCGGATCCGCCCCTATTACCAGATCGAGAAGCTCACCAACCTCGCCGCGCTGCCCGCCAGCGGCTTCAAGCTGAGCTGCTTCCCGGTGAAGATCGAGCGCGCGAGCGCGGGGTGGATCCGCGCGGTGGCGCTGATCGACGACTAGCGGCAGATCGTCCGGGTCAGTCGGGATAGCCGGCGACATCGCGCAGCGTGCTGCCGTCTCCGCGCTCCACCAGGACGCTCAGGGTGCCGTCGGTCTCGAGCACGACCGCGTGGACCTCGCTCAGCGCTCCGCCCTTCGCGCCGGACCGCCGCGCGGATGTCGTCCTCGGCGATGCGTTCCGCCCGCATCGCGTCGCCGAGCATCCGGCCGTCGAGCAGCAGCAGCCGCGGGCGCGAGCGGATCAGCCGATGAAACCACGGCCAGCGCAACGACAGGCGGGCGACCAGCCATTGCAGCGTGCTGAGCGCGACAAACGCGGTCGCGGCCTGGGCCCAGGTCGTCGCCGGCGAGAGCAGCGCGGTCGCGAGGATCGAGCCCAGCGCCACAGTGACGACGAAGTCGAAAGCGTTGAGCTTGGCGAGCGTGCGCTTGCCGTAGGCCCGCAGCACGAGCACCAGCCAGGCGTAAGTGAGCAGCGCCAGCAGCGCGACACGGCCGATCGCGGCCCAATCTTCGAACAACATGATCGGACTTACGCCCCGCGGCGCCGATGGGTCCGCGTGCTAGGCCGCCGGGCGGGCGCGCAGCGGGGCGACGTTGGCGGCCGCGCCCCGAACCATCTCGTCGTGCTCGACGAACAGCCGTTCAAGCTCCTCGCGGCGATTGAGCAGCGTCTGCGCGATCCCCGGCGCGAGGCTTTCGCCATCGCCGATGCGGCCGAGCAGCGCTGCGAGATCGCTGATCGTCGCCTCGTCGGGCGTCTTGAAGAAATGGCCGCGGCCGTCGAAGAAACCGATACCCTTGTGAGCCATCGTTGCTCTCCCTGGCGGGCCGGCAGGGGCCCGGACCGGGGAAATCTCGCGAAGCGGCGATGGATGCCAGCGGATTTACCATGAATCGTGCTTAACGCCTGCCGACCCTCACTGCGCGGGCAGCAGATCGACCCGCTCGAAGCCTTCGAACAGCGCGTCGAACAGCAGCGCGCGATGACATTGCGCGGCCTCGCGCTCGTAGCACAGCAGCGCAACGCGCCGGTCCTCCGCCAGCGCGCGCAGCTCGCCCATCTGGGCGATGGCCTCGGGCAGCTCGAGCTGTCCGGCATAGACCCGCGCCAGTTCCCCCTGATCGCCCCGCCGCGCGGCGGATCGCCCTTCGGCCGGCGTGCCGAGCTGCTTGAAGTGCCGATACGCGATCCCCGCCTCCTCGGCCGCCGCCCGGAGGCTCGACTTCGAGAACCCCGGCCGGCGCGACAGCGGGAGGTAGCGGATGTCCGCCAATAGCTCGACGCCAGCGCCTCTGAGCGCGTCGATCACCGCTGCCTGCGTCGCCTGCTCGTAGCCGATGGTGTGGACTGTCCGGCTCACGCCCCGCCCTTCACCGAAGGGTATATGTGGATCACGAATTTGCTGAGGCCATGCTGCGCTGGGATGCCCAACGCTGCTTCCGCGACGGCATAAGCAGCTTTCCATGCCTCAGGAGTGGTGAAGCCCGGCATCTCGTGGTCATCTACAAACCCGACAAGTGCCAACCATGCGTCAACGCCGTGATGGCGAAGCCAAGCGAGATGAGCGAGTCGATTGGTGTACTGGTAGAATGTCTCGTGCCAACGTGCGACATCCCGCTCACGGCTGCCTAACCGATCGCCGAGCCAAGCCAGAGCTCGCCGTATCTTCGCCAATGACAGTTCACTTGCCTGGCTTCCAGGCGAACAAAACTCAGCGATATGAGCTTTTGCTTCCACCAGCACGATCTGCCCGGTGTCGGCTCTCGCCAATGCGTCCCATTGCGGCCCTTTGGTTGGCCAGAACGCCTTTAGCTCCGACTCGAGCCGCTCCAGTCGCAAGCGCCGAAGAAAGCTGCCGTCGCGATACTCGGCGAAATCGTCCTCTCGCAGCGGGCTTAGCCACTCTAGCGATTGCGCATCGGGCAAGCAGGCCAGCAGGGGGCGTTCAAGCCCGGGCCAGCGCTCCTCGACGGCCTTTTGCATCCACTTAAGGCTGCCCCGCTCGCCTTTCGGCTGTACGACCCGCATTGATTACTCCAGCTCCAGGATCACCTCGTCGACCGCGAGGCTTGCGCCTTGCGCGGCGTTGATCCTGGTCACCGTCGCCGCTTTCTCGGCGCGCAGGATGTTCTCCATCTTCATCGCCTCGACGGTGGCGAGCGGCTGGCCGGGCTGGACGGTATCGCCCTCCCCCACGTGCAGCGCGACGAGCAGCCCGGGCATCGGGCAGATGAGGAACTTCGACAGGTCCGGCGGCACTTTCTCCAGCATGTGCGCGGCGAGCGGCGCGGCGTGCGCGGGCAGCACCCGCACATCGTGCTGCGCGCCGCGGGTGGTCATCCGGTAGCCGGTCCAGCTCCGCGCGAGCTGGACGCCGTAGCTGGCGATGGGCTCCTCGCCGTCCTCGTCGTAGAGCTCGACTTCGGCCAGCCGGTCGCCGGGGGTGTATTCGAGCGCGATACCGACCGGCTTACCATCGACGGTGATCGCGTCTTCCTCGAGGCTGACGGCGTAGTCGGTGCCGCCCAACCGCACGGCCCAATCGCCGTTCGCGCCATCGAGCTCGCCGAGCTGGCCGTCGATCCGCTGCGCGCGGTCGGCATCGGCGGTGGCGATCGCGCCGGCGAGCGCCGCGAGCATCCGCAGCGTCTGGTCGTCGGCCGCGGCCCCGTGGAAGCCTTCGGGATACTCCTCGGCGATGAACCCGGTAGTCAGCTCGCCCGAGCGGAACCGCGGATGCTGCATGATCGCGGAGAGGAAATCGACGTTGTGCCCGAGGCCCGCGATCTCGAACCGGTCGAGCGCCTGCACCTGCAGGTCGGCGGCCTCGCCGCGGGTCGGCGCCCAGGTGACGAGCTTGGCGATCATCGGGTCGTAGAACATGCTGACCTCGCCGCCTTCGGCGACGCCGTCGTCGACGCGGATATGAGAGGGGCCTCCACGAAGTTCGTCAACCGACAGTCCGCGCGCGGTGCTTCGAGACGGCTCGGACTGCGTCCTCCCCTCCTCAGCACGAACGGAGCTTCTCGAATTCCGTTCGTCCTGAGGAGAGACCGAAGCCGGAGGCTGAGGGCTCGTCTCGAAGGACCTCGGCGGCCGATAGCGCACCAGGCGCCCGGTGCTCGGCAGGAACCCGCGGTAGGGGTCCTCGGCGTAAACCCGATTCTCGATCGCCCAGCCGTGGATGCCGATGTCCTCTTGCGCAACCGACAGCTTCTCGCCCGCCGCCACGCGGATCATCTGCTCGACGAGATCGATCCCGGTGATCGCCTCGGTCACCGGGTGCTCGACCTGCAGCCGGGTGTTCATCTCGAGAAAATAGAAGCTCTCGCCGGTCGGGTCCGCGCCGCTGACGATCAGCTCGACCGTGCCGGCGCTGTAGTAGCCGACGGCGCGGGCCAGGGCGACGCACTGCTCGCCCATTGCGGCGCGCATCTTCGGGGTCACGAACGGCGACGGCGCTTCCTCGACCACCTTCTGGTGGCGCCGCTGGATGCTGCATTCGCGCTCGTTCAGGTAGACGATGTTGCCGTGCTGGTCGCCCAGCAGCTGGATTTCGATGTGGCGCGGATTGAGGATGAACTTCTCGATGAACACCCGGTCGTCGCCGAACGAGTTCAGCCCCTCGCGCTTCACGCTCTCGAAGCCTTCGCGCACATCGGTCTCGTTGTAGGCGAGCCGCATGCCCTTGCCCCCGCCCCCCGCGCTGGCCTTCATCATCACCGGATAGCCGATCTCGGCGGCGATCCGCACCGCGTGCTCGGTATCCTCGATCTCGCCGACGAAGCCGGGGACGACGTTGACCCCCGCCTCCTTGGCTAGCTTCTTGGATTCGATCTTGTCGCCCATCGCGGCGATCGCGTTCACCGGCGGGCCGATGAAGGCGATCCCCTCCGCCGCGAGCGCCTCGGCGAAGCTGGTGCGCTCGGACAGGAAGCCATATCCGGGGTTGACCGCCTCAGCCCCGGTCTTCTTGCACGCGGCGATGATCTTATCGGCGACGAGATAGCTCTCCGCCGCGGGCGACGGCCCGATATGCACCGCCTCGTCCGCCATCCGCACGAACGGCGCGCGCGCGTCGGCGTCCGAATAGACCGCCACCGTAGCGATGCCCATGCGCCGCGCGGTCTTGATCACCCGGCACGCAATCTCGCCCCGGTTGGCGATGAGGATTTTGGAGAACATTAGCGGTCAGTCTCGCACAATGAATCGGACGTAGAGCTTGATGATCCCGAACGTGAGAAGGAATGTGCCGGGCATCAGGACGAAGTCGAGCCAGTGAATGCTCCGATAGGTGTCCGTGCTGGGATCCCAGAAGCTCATCAGCCACATGGCTAGAATAAACAGGTTCGCGAGGAACAGTACGAAGGCGAGCACGAAGCCCAGTATGTGGCGCCAGCTCCCGTAAGTCGGTCCGGTGGAGAAGCTCATCCCCCCACTTCCACCAATGCACCATCGTCATGCCGGACTTGATCCGGCATCCCGCTACCTTCCGGCGCGACGCTCGAAGGAAAGCGGGACCCCGGATCAAGTCCGGGGTGACGGTGGAGGAGAGTGGTCACTCCGCCGCCTCCACCACCTTGCACGCCCGCATCGGCTCCTCACCACGCAGCGCAGTCAGCCCCAGCTTGGCGAACAGTGCGGCATCGCTGTCGTCGCCCGCGTTGGGTGCGGTCAGCAGCTTGTCGCCGGTGAAGATCGAGTTCGCGCCGGCGAGGAAGCACAGCGCCTGCGTTGCTTCGCTCATGCTCTCGCGCCCGGCGGAGAGGCGGACCATCGAGAGCGGCATGGTGATGCGCGCGACCGCGACTGTGCGGACGAACTCGATGTCGTCGATCTTGGCGAGCGGCGTGTCCGCCAGCATGTCCCCCAGCACCGTGCCCTTGACCGGCACCAGCGCATTGACCGGCACGCTCTCGGGATGCTGTGGCAGGGTGGCGAGCGTGTGGATGAAGCCGACGCGGTCGGCGCGCGTCTCGCCCATCCCGACGATTCCGCCGCTGCAGACGTTGATCCCCGCCGCGCGGACGCTGGCGAGGGTATCGAGCCGCTCGCCCATCGTCCGCGTGGTGATCACCCGCTCGTAGTATTCCGGGCTGCTGTCGATGTTGTGGTTGTAGTAGTCGAGCCCCGCCTCGGCGAGCATGTCGGCCTGCGTGGGTGTCAGCATCCCGAGCGTCATGCAGGTTTCGAGGCCCATCGCGCGCACGCCCTTCACGATCTCGACGATCGCCGGCATGTCGCGGTCCTTGGGGTTGCGCCAGGCGGCGCCCATGCAGAACCGCTGGCTGCCCGCATCCTTCGCCTGCGCCGCGCGCTGGAGCACGGCCTGCACGTCCATCAGCTTGGTCGCCGCGACGCCGCTGTCGGCCTTCACCGACTGCGCGCAATAGCCGCAATCCTCCGGGCACCCGCCGGTCTTGATGCTGAGCAGCGTGCAGAGCTGGATCTGCTCGGGCGGATGGTTCGCGCGGTGGACGCTGGCGGCGCGGAACAGCAGCTCGGTGAACGGCAGCTCGAACAGCGCGGCGATTTCCTCGCGGGTCCAGTCGGTGCGGGGTTGGCTCAAGTCAGCGTCCTTCAAACTTCGG
>JBGSBH010000144.1:0-6135 GCA_041730635.1 Cypionkella sp. | reverse complement strand
CAGCAGTATTGAACTCTGGCGCGAAACGGTGACACGCTCATGAATGCCCTAGCTCTGGAGCAGGCTCTCCTGGCTGCGCCTTTCCACCGTTGGCTCGGCGTTTCCATCACTGCCCGGAATGCCGATGGCATTGCGATCGAGATGCCGTGGCGCGACGAAATGATCTCGAACCCCGCACTGCCCGCCATGCACGGCGGCGTGGTTGCAGCGCTGATCGATCTGACGGGCTTCTACACGGTGCTCGCGTCCGGAAGCATCTGCACCTCAACGGCCGACCTCCATGTCGATTACCACCGGGCCGCGAGCCGCGAGAGGATCGTGGCCCACGGCAAGATCGTGCGTATCGGCAAGCGGCTCAGTGTTGCCGAGGTAAGAGTCGAGGGCGCGGATGGCTTGATCGCCAGTGGCCGCGGCGCGTACACGATGAAGGCGGGGTGATGGGTCTTTTCGAAGTTCGGAGCCCGTCGTATTTGCGAGAGCGCGGCTTGGGTTGGATGGGGTTAGGTTCGCAAGCAACTGCGTATTCGGACGTGCGATGAATGGAGACGAACGCTAACTTCAAGTTTGTTGGATTGGTGGTCGGCGTGTTGCTCTTGGCCACCGTCGCTTTCGCGGTGTGGCTCATCGACCCACAGCCTGATCGGGAAAAATTCCGGGTACGGTTCGAACAATCTGTCGACGGACTTAAACCGGGAGCTGCAGTCACATTGTCCGGCGTGCCTGTCGGAAACGTGGATGCGGTCACACTGGCAGAAAATGATCCGCAAGCCGTGTACGTCACGCTTAGCCTCGACCCCGCGGGCGCGAATGCGCCGGGTCTCGAGGCGTCGATCGCGAGGAACCTGCTAACCGGTGAAGCTGACTTGGTCCTCGACAGCGAGCGTGGCCGAAGAGGCATTTTCATCGATAGCACCGGGGTCAAGAATATCCCCAGTGCGAGCGGCAGGGGGATGTTTGGCGGTGATGCGCGCGGAACGCTCGAGAACCTGGCGAAGGGGGTCGATAATCTTGCCGATTCTTTGGACCCTGACAAGCAGCGCACGATTTCTGACAAGCTTGGCCGGGTTCGGCGCAAGACAGGCGAACTGGCTTCCGATAGCAGGGTATTCGCAATCGGGATTGGCAGAACTCGCCGCGAGATCGAGGATTTTGGCGGGAAGGCGGAGGATTGGGGAAACGTTGCGCAGTCGGTAGACCAGCGTCTGTCGAACGGAGATTTCGCCGCGGGCGCTGGATCGAGCCTTGCCAACGCCAATGAAAAAGTAAGAGCGGCAGGCGCCGGGATAGCGGGAGCCCGACGTAAGATACCCGATATTCGAACGTCTCTGACCAATGCCGAGGGCGCTGCAAAAAAGCTGCGCAACGGTATCGAACCGATCGGGCGCCGGCTGAGGGATGTTGAGCGCGATGGAATTTCAAGTTCGCAGCCTACTCCCGAATTCCGGGAACCTTCGACTGATGCTTCGAAGGAAGAATGCGATGTTTCACCGGGCTGCTGAAGCTCGGGAAGGAGAAAACATCGCTGGCAGCTAACTAGTCCAGTTCGGCGGCTCGTTGCCGAGCGCTTTTGTAATTATCTGTTTTTAGCTCAACAGTGAATGCGAAAATGGTGATTGCCCGGTGGTTACGCAGGCTCGTTTTTCAGCCTGTGATCCGATCGTTTGGTATTCAATTACAGACAGTTATGAGAAATATGTTCCGAGGTGTGGTACTTCCGCTTCCGGCGGCGGTAGCGGTCAGCCCACCACGCCGGCCGCCGCCAGCACCGCGAGCGTCAGCACGTCGGGCGCGAGCGCGGTCATCGGCGCGATCTGCACCGGGTTTTCCATGCCCACCATCATCGGCCCGATCGTGCTCGCTCCGGCGAGCTCGCGTAGCAGCTTGGCCGAAAGGTTGGCCGATTGCAGCCCCGGCATGATCAGCACGTTGGCGGGGGCCGAAAGGCGCTGGAACGGGTACAGCGCCATCACCTTGGGGTTGAGCGCGGCGTCGGGCGCCATCTCGCCCTCGTACTCGAACCCCGGCTGCTCGGCGTCGAGGATCGCCACCGCTTCGCGGATACTGCCGAGCCACTGCCCCGGCGGATTGCCGAAGGTCGAATACGACAGGAAGGCGACCCGCGGCTCGTGTCCCAGGCGCCGGGCCACCGCCGCGGTCTCGCGCGCGATGTGCGCGAGCTCGGCCGCCGAGGGGCGTTCGTTGATCGTCGTGTCGGCAAGGAACACCGTGTAGTTCTTGCCGATCAGCAGGTGCACGCCGAACGGCACCGCCCCTTCCTTTGCATCGAGCACCAGTCCGACCTCGCGCGCGGTCTGCGCGAAAGTGCGGGTGAGGCCGGAAATCATCGCATCGCCGTGGCCGAGCGCGACCAGCAGCGCGGCGAACACGTTGCGTTCCTGGTTGACGATCCGGCGCACGTCGCGTTCGGTTCGGCCGCGCCGCTGGAGGCGCTCGTAGAGATAGTCGACCATCGCCGGCACCAGGTTGCTGTCGGCCGAATTCTGGATCTCGAACCCGCCCGGATCGCTCGCGCCGAGCATGTGCAGCTTGTCGATCACCGCCTTGGTTCGCCCGACGAGGATCGGGGTGCCGTAGCCGAAATCCCGGAACTGAATCGCGGCGCGCAGCACCACGTCCTCTTCCGCTTCGGCGAAGACCACGCGCTTGGGGTTCGCCTTGGCATCTTCGTACACCCGGGTGAGCACCGAGGTGGTCGGGTTGAGCCGCACCTTCAGGCTGTGGCGGTAGGCCGCCATGTCGGCGATCGGCGCCTTGGCGACGCCGGTGTCCATGGCCGCCTGTGCCACCGCGCTCGAGACGACCTCGATCAGCCGGGGATCGAACGGCGCGGGAATGATATAATCGGTGCCGAACTTGTGGTTGATCCCATATGCCGCGGCCACCTCGTCGGGCACCCGCTGGCGCGCCAGACTGGCGATCGCCTCGGCCGCGGCCATCTTCATCTCCTCGTTGATCGCGGTCGCCTGCACGTCGAGCGCGCCGCGGAAGATGAACGGAAAGCCGAGCACGTTGTTGACCTGGTTGGGATAGTCGGATCGGCCGGTGGCGATTATCGCGTCGGGCCGCACGCGCTTGGCGTCTTCGGGGCGGATCTCCGGATCGGGGTTGGCCATCGCGAAGATGATCGGCTGCGGCGCCATCGCCTCGACCCATTCGGGCTTCAGCGCATCCTTGGCGGACAGACCGAGGAACACGTCTGCCCCCACCAGCGCCTCTTGCAGCGATCGGGCTTCGGTAACGGTGGCGTGGGCGCTCTTCCATTGGTCGACCCCCTCGCGCCCCGGATAGATCGGGCCCGAGCGATCGCACACGATGACCTGGTCGCTCGGCACGCCGAGCGATTTGATCAGCGCGGTGCAGGCGAGCGCCGATGCGCCCGCGCCGTTGACCACCATCCGCACATCCTTGAGGCTGCGGCCGGTCAGGTGGCAGGCGTTGATGAGCCCGGCGGCGGCGATGATCGCGGTGCCGTGCTGATCGTCGTGCATCACCGGAATGTTCATGCGTTCGCGCAAGGCCTGCTCGATCACGAAGCATTCGGGCGCGGCGATGTCCTCGAGATTGATGCCGCCGAAGCTCGGCTCCATCAGCGCCACCGCCTCGACGAACTTGTCCGGATCCTCGGTGGCGAGCTCGATGTCGATCGAGTCCACATCGGCGAAGCGCTTGAACAGCACTGCCTTGCCTTCCATCACCGGCTTCGACGCCAGCGCGCCGAGATTGCCGAGCCCGAGAATGGCGGTGCCGTTCGAGATTACCGCGACCAGGTTCGACCGCGCGGTGTATTTGGCGGCGTTGGCCGGGTCGGCCGCGATCGCTTCCACCGGCGCCGCCACGCCGGGCGAGTAGGCGAGGCTGAGGTCGCGCTGGGTCGCCATCGGCTTGGAAGCCACGATCTCGATCTTACCGGGGCGGATCGTCTCGTGGTAGAACAGCGCCTCGCGCGCGGTGAAGGCGGTGGGCTTGTCGTCGGCCATGCGGCCCCCCCTTTTTGGCGGATCCTGCGTCCGGTCACGGCCCTACCGGAGATTTCCGTAGGGGCAACAGGGGAAAGCCCGGCGGGCCTCCGTTGGCGAATCGTCGGCGCTGCCGCTACGCGTCGCAGGTGGCGGGCGCGGCGACTCCGATGATGGCGCAATACCTGGCGCTCAAGCGCAAGGCCGAAGGTTGCCTGCTGTTCTATCGGATGGGCGACTTCTTCGAGCTGTTCTTCGATGACGCCAGGATCGCCGCCGGAGTCCTCGACATCGCGCTGACCAGCCGCGGCGAGCACGACGGCGCGCCGGTGCCGATGTGCGGGGTGCCGGTGCACGCGGCGGAAAGCTATCTGGCGCGGCTGATCCGGGCCGGCCAGCGGGTCGCCATCGCCGAGCAGATCGAGACGCCCGAACAGGCTCGAGAACGCGCCAGGCGGGACGGCACGCCATCCTCCAAAGCGCTGGTTGCCCGCGACATCGTGCGCTTCGTCACCGCCGGCACGCTGATCGAGGAAACGCTGCTCGAACCGCGGCGCGCCAATATCCTCGCCGCAGTATGCGAGGTGCGCGGGCGCTGCGGGCTGGCGAGCGTCGACATTTCCACCGGCCGGATGACGCTTGAGGAATGCGCTCCCGACGACCTTTCGGCGGCACTGGCGCGCCTCGCGCCGAGCGAGACCATTGCCCCGGATGGGTGCGCGGTCGCGCCGGATGCCGCGACGATCCGCCCTCCACCGGACTTTGCCAGCACGCAGGGGGAGGAGCGTCTGTGCCGTGCGCATGGGGTCCACACGCTCGACGGGTTCGGCCAGTTCGGCCGGGCGATGCTGGCGGCGGCAGGTGGACTGCTCGCGTATCTCGACCATGTCGGCCGCGGGGCGCTGC
Source organism: Cypionkella sp. (assembly GCA_041730635.1). Classification (GTDB taxonomy): domain Bacteria; phylum Pseudomonadota; class Alphaproteobacteria; order Sphingomonadales; family Sphingomonadaceae; genus Tsuneonella. Next base: position 1,252 of record JBGSBH010000144.1, on the reverse strand, counting down.
CACTGCTGCTTCCGCCGGTCGCGGTCGGGAACGGCGAGACATTGGCGATGGACGCGGCGACGCGCGCGAGTCTCGAGATCGTGGCGAGCAGCAGCGGTGGACGCGCCGGGTCGCTGCTCGACGCCGTCGATCGCTGCGCGACGGGGGCCGGGGCCCGGCAGCTTGCGGACGACCTTTCCGCGCCGCTGACCGACCGCCCGGCGATCGAGGCGCGGCTGGCGCTGGTCGCCTGGCTGCATGCGGACCCGCTGCTGCGCGCCGACGTGCGCGGCGCCTTGCGCACACTGCCCGACATCGGCCGTGCGCTCGGCCGTGTTGTCGCGGGGCGCGGTAGCCCACGCGACCTCGGCCAGCTGCGCGACGGGCTCGAAGCGGCGCGCCGGCTTCAGGCGCACCTCGCGGCGCAGCCCGACCCGCCGGCGCTACTCGAACGGTTGCTGCCGGAGCTCGGCGGGCACGGGGCGCTGACCGATTGGTTGGCGCGCGCGCTCGTGCTGGCGCCCTCGACCGAGCGAAGCCAGGGCGGCTTCATCGCCGACGGCTACGACGCCGCGCTCGACGATCTGCGCGCATCGGCCAGTAACGGTCGCCGCGCGATCGCCGCGCTGGAAGCCAAGTATCGCGCGGAAACAGGGGCACCGTCGCTCAAGATCCGCCACAACGGCGTGCTCGGGTACTTCATCGAGGTACCGGCGGCGAAAGCGGACGCGCTGATGCGGCCCGACAGCGGGTTTACCCACCGCCAGACGATGGCCGGCGCGGTGCGCTTTAATTCGCTGACGCTGCACGACGAGGCGAGCCGCATCGCCGAGGCCGGCGGCCACGCACTGGCCGCGGAGGAAGCCCATTTCGAGGAGCTGGTCGAAGCCGTGTGCGCTGCGGGCGAAGGCATTGCCCGGACCGCCGCCGCGCTCGCCCGCATCGACGTCGCCGCGAGCCATGCGGAGCGCGCGGCGGAAGGGATGTTCCCGTTCTTGCAATTATCCCAGTTGATGCTAATGCGGCAATAGCTGTTAAATCAGAATCTAAAGGCTGCTTGGTTAGTATACCTGCAGTATTAGTATCTACTTGGGCAAAAGCAGTACTAATTTTACCTCTTGCTACTGAACCTGAATCTCCGTTATTTACAGTTGTTAGTGACATATTTGTGTTTTTTAATTTATAATAAATTTGGATAATCTGACCACGTTGCTGAATCAACCCACCTCCCTGTATCAACCCAAAATCCCGTTGCCAATATCCAGCTATTAGG
>JBGSBH010000143.1:0-6138 GCA_041730635.1 Cypionkella sp. | reverse complement strand
ACGCCGCGGTCGAGCGGCTGGCGGCGGCCGAGCTGCGCAGCGCCAACGCCCAGATCGAGATGCTGCTGCGCGAAGCGCTCGCGGCGCGCGGGCTGCGGGTCGCCGGCAGCACCGCCGCGGCGCGCGCGCGCAAACCGGAGGACTAGAACATGCGCGACGAGGACAAGCCGTTCGTCTGCTACAAGCAGGGCTGGAACATCAGGATCGTGCCGCGCAACGCGGCCGGGTGGCGCGCGTCGGGATTGTGGGTACTGGGGTATCTTCCGCTCCTCGGCCTGTTCATCGGCTTCCTCGCCAGCGAACCCGGGCCCACCTGGGAGATCGCCGCGCTGGCCGCATTCCTCGCCGCCACCTTCGCCTGGGTGATAGCGATGATCCGCTGGATGTACCGCCGCAGCGAAGTCGTCGACGTGGAAGAGCTGTTGCGGCTGAAGCGCGGCGCGGATCGCGCCGGGACCGGCCGTCGCCGATCCTGACGCGGTCCGCTCCGCCGCTGGGGCCTACGGGTTCGCCGGCAGGACCGAGGAATGCAGGTGCTCGATCTTCCACTGACCGTCCTCGTACTGGTAGAGGAACGTGTAGCGCGCCTTGACGTCGTTCTTGGCCCCGCTCGCCGGATCGGTCAGCGTGACGGTCCAGGTGCCCGCCTGCAGCGCCCAGTTGCAGCCGTGCTTGACCGTCGAGGTGTCGATCTTCCCGACCGGGCTCGCCTTGAGGAACGACACGAAATAGTCGCGGATGTCGGCCGGGGTCGTGCGCGGCCGCGCCGCGCCGGTCGCCAGCAGCACCGCGTCGTCGTCGAACAGAGCGGTCACCGTGTCGGGGTTCTTGGTCGCCCAGGCGGCGTTGAACTCGGCGAACCTGGCGTCGAGCGCCGCCGGGGTCGCCTTGGCGCACATCTTGTCGCCCTTCGACTTCTTGTGATCGTGCGCCAGCACCGGGCCGGCGGCGACCAGCGCGCCCACCGCGAGGGGGAGCGAGAACAGCAGGGACTTCTTCATCGTCAGTTACCTTTCGGCTGGGGTGAAGGGGGCAGGTGCGGGGCGGCATCCTCGCCGTGGCGGGTCTTCCACAGCGAGTAGAGCACGCCGCCCGCGATCAGCGCCGCGGTGACGCCGAGGCTGAGCACCGGCGGGAACTTGCCGCCGCCCAGCAGGAAGTCGGATACGAAGATCTTGGCGCCGATGAACACCAGCACCGCGGCGAGCGCGTATTTCAGGTAGTAGAACCGGTGCACCATCGCCGCGAGCGCGAAGTAAAGCGCGCGCAGGCCGAGGATCGCCATGATGTTGCTGGTGTAGACGATGAAGGTGTCGGTGGTGATCGCGAAGATCGCCGGCACGCTGTCGACCGCGAACACCAGGTCGGCGAGGTTGATCACCACCAGCGCGAGGAACAGCGGGGTCGCCGCCAGCACCAGCCTGCCGGTCTTCTCGTCGGGCACCCGCACGAAGAAGTGCTGCGCGTGCAGCTCCTTGGTCACCCGCATGTGGGTGCTGATCCAGCGGACCACCGGGTTGCCCGCGATATCGGGCTGGTGATCGCCGGCGAAGAACATCTTGATCCCGGTGGCGATCAGGAACGCGGCGAACAGGTAGAGCACCCAGTACGCCTCGGCGACCAGGGCCGCGCCGCCGGCGATCATGATCCCGCGCAGCACGATCACCGCGATGATGCCCCACAGCAGCGCGCGGTACTGGTATTTCGGCGGAATCGCGAAGTAGGTGAAGATCAGGCTGATGACGAAGACGTTGTCGATCGACAGCGCCTTCTCGATGAAGAAGCCGGTGTAGTATTTCATCCCGAGATCGGCGCCGCGTTCGATCCAGATCCACGCACCGAACGCCATCGCCACCGCGATGTAGAAGGCGGAGAGCTTCAAGGATTCGGCGATCCCCATCTCGCGGTCCTCCTTGTGGAGGACGCCGAGGTCGAACACCGTCAGCGCGATCACGAGCGAAAGGAACGCGAGCCAAAACCACAGCGGGGTGCCGAGCCAGTCGGCGGTCAGGAATTCCATCGATTATGCCCTGTATTCAAGCGGCGCCGGCGCGGCGCGGGTCTTCCACAGCGACCAGCCGATGCCGGCGGCGAGGATGGCGAAGGTGATGCCGAGCGAGGCCGGCGGGGGGATCTTGCCGATGCCGAGGAGGTCGGCGACGAAGATCTTCGAGCCGATGAACACCAGCAGCACCGCGAGCGCGTACTTGAGGTAGTGGAACCGGTGCACCAGCGCAGCGAGCGCGAAGTACAGCGCGCGCAGGCCGAGGATCGCGAAGATGTTGCTGGTGTAGACGATGAACGGATCGGTGGTGATGGCGAAGATCGCCGGCACGCTGTCGACCGCGAAGACCAGGTCGACCACCTCGACCATGATCAGCGCGAGGAACAGCGGGGTCATGAACCACGCGAGCCTGCCGGTCCGCGGATCGGGCTGGCGGACCCAGAACTTCTCGCCGTGCAGGCGGTCGGTGACGTTGAACCGCCGCCGCACCCATTTCAGCACGGGGTTGGAGGCGACGTCGTAGCTCTTGTCGGCGTTGCGCCACATCTGCACGCCGGTGAGGATCAGGAATGCCGCGAAGATGTAGAGCACCCAGCTCCATTCGGAGACGATCGCCGCGCCCAGCCCGATCATGATCGCGCGCAGGACGATCACCCCCAGGATGCCCCAGAACAGCACCCGGTGCTGGTAGATGCGGGGGACCGAGAAGTAGGCGAAGATCATCGCGATGACGAACACGTTGTCCATCGCCAGGCTCTTCTCGATGACGAACCCGGTGAGGTAGTTCATCCCGGCGGTCTCGCCCATGTACCACCAGACCCAGCCGCCGAAGCCGAGCCCGAGCGCGATGTAGAACGCCGACAGGATCAGCGATTCCTTCGCCTCGATCTCGCGCTGCTCGCGGTGGAGCACGCCGAGGTCGAGCACCAGCAGGACGATGACGATGCCGATGAAGGCGAGCCACATCCACACCGGCTTCGTCAGCCATTCGGCGAAGAGAAATTCCACGTCCCGGTCCCCTGTTCGATCGGCGCGGTGTCAAAAGCGAGACAGCGCGGCGGCTGCTTGCCACCGCGCTGTCGCGCGCTTGCCCTCGGCTATCCGCGCGCCGGCTGGCGGCGGCGCAGGACCCGGGCGATATGATCCTTGAGCGCGAGCTTGAGCTTCTTGAGCCGCGCGATCTCGAACGGATCGGCGCTGCGCAGGCGCTGCAACAGGCGCAGCCGCTCGTCGAGCTTCTGATGCCGCTCGAGCAAGCGGAAGTAGCGATCGGACATGGAAACGCTCCCTATCGAACACGGGTGGAGTTCGATCGGATGCGCCGACACCGGGCACGGGGTTTAAGGGGGGAGGAAGGTCCCCGGGCCCGGCATCGGCAAGCATCCGATGCGGTCCGACATCACGCGGCGCCAGCCCGGGTGGGGCATGCGCCGCGCCAGAGGGGCCCGGTCCGCACGATGAGAGTGGGTGAGACCGACGCCGCTTTCAAGAGGTCGGCGAAGAATTTTCTTTCGGCCCGCGTTGTCTCCCCGACGGCCGTGTGACAGCATGCCCCGGTTTCCCGGGGAGTCCGGTCGTGCCACAGTTTCTCCGAGCGGCGCTCGCCGCGATTCTGGCGCTCGTCGCCGCCGCGGCGGAGGCCGAAGAGCTGTCGATCGCCGGCCCCGGCGGCCCGCTGGCCGGCACGCTGATGCGGCCCGCGCCACTCACCGCCACCGTGGTCATCGTGCCGGGCTCGGGGCCCACCGACCGCGACGGCAACAACCCGCTGGGGGTGACCGCGGCGCCCTATCGCCTGCTGGCCGAGGCACTGCGCGAGCGCGGCTTCGGCTCGCTGCGGTTCGACAAGCGCGGGATGTTCGCCAGCAAGGCCGCGGGGGCCGATGCCAACGCGGTGACCATCGACGACTATGCGGCCGATGTCGCCGGCTGGGTCGCCGCGGCGCGGCAGGCGACGGGCAGCGAATGCGTCTGGTTGCTGGGGCACAGCGAGGGCGGGCTGGTCGCGCTCGCCGCCGCGCCGCACACTCCGGGCTTGTGCGGAATTATCCTCGTCGCCGCACCGGGCAGGCCGATGGGCCGGCTGCTGCGCGAGCAATTGCGCGCCAACCCGGCGAACGCACCGATCCTCGATCAGGCGCTGACTGCGCTCGAAGCGCTCGAGGCGGGCCGCCGGGTGGATACCGGCCCGCTGCCCCCGCCGCTCAAGGCGCTGTTCGCGGAACCTGTGCAAGATTACCTGATCGATCTGCTCCGCCGCGATCCGGCGGCGCTGGCCGCCGACACCAGGCTGCCGCTGCTGATCGTATCGGGCGGCCGGGACATCCAGGTCGGCCCGGCCGAAGCGGCGGCGCTGCACGCGGCGCAGCCGGCCGCGCGGCTCGCGGTCGTCCCCGAGATGAATCATGTGCTGAAGGACGTGGGCAGCGCCGATCGCGCGGCGAATCTCGCCGCCTACGGCGATCCGGCGCGCCCGGTTTCGCCCGCGCTGATCGACGCGATCGCCGCGTTCGTTCGCGATGCGCGGCCGCCGGATTCGGGCGCGCGGTCGCCGAAGACGGAAACAGCGGGCGGATCTTAGCCCGGCGTTAACCCTTTTTGCCTATCGCGGGCGTCATGGACAGCCTCGCCCGCGAACCGCTCGCCCGCCCCTCCTCGATGCTCATGTGCGCGCTCGCCGCGCTGGCGGTGGCGGCGATCCCGGTCGCCGCGGTGATGGCGCAGGCGCCGGCGGACCCGTTCCGCGTGGTCGAGAGCGGGCGCGCCTACGCCACGCTGCAGCAGGCGGTCGACGCGATCGGCGCCGGGCAGGGGACGGTCGCGATCGCTCCCGGCAGCTACCGCCAGTGCGCGGTGCAGGAAGCCGGCATCGTCACTTATCTCGCGGCCGAGCCGGGCCGGGCGATCCTCGAAGGCACCGCGTGCGAAGGCAAGGCCGCGCTGGTGCTGCGCGGGCGCACCGCGCGGGTCTCGGGCATCGTCTTCAGCGGCATCGCGGTGCCCGATCGCAACGGGGCGGGCATCCGGCTGGAGCAGGGCGACCTGGTGGTCGCGCAAACCTGGTTCCGCGACAGCGAGCAGGGCATCCTCACCGCCGACGATCCGGATGGAACGATCGTGATCGACAAGACCACGTTCGCCGGGCTCGGCAACTGCGAGAACGAGGCCGGCTGCGCGCATTCGCTCTACGTCGGCGACTACGGCCGCCTGCGGGTCACCCGCAGCCGGTTCGAGCGCGGCACCGGGGGGCACTATCTCAAGGCCCGCGCACGGCGGGTCGAGGTAGCGGCCAACAGCTTCGACGATTCGGCGGGGCGCGCGACCAACTACATGATCGACCTGCCCGAAGGGGCGACCGGGCAGATCACCAACAACTGGTTCGTGCAAGGCCACGACAAGGAGAACTACTCGGCGTTCATCGCGGTGGGCGCCGAGGAGGTCAGCCACAGCTCCGACGGCTTGCAGATCGCCGGCAACGACGCCCGCTTCGCGCCCGACATCCGCCGCTCGAGCGCCTTCGTCGCCGACTGGACCGGGGCCCGGCTGGCGATCGGCCCGAACGCGCTGGGAACCGGCCTCACGCCGTTCGAGAAGCGCTAGCCGGGGCCGGCGGAACCGGCCGCCCCGCTGGCCGGTTGAAGCGGCATGGCCGGTGGATGGGCCCGCGACGGCGCGGTGCAGGATCAGATCGACGATACCGTGAGCGATGCCGTCGCCGCCGCCCGCGCGCGCACCCCGAAGGGCGAGAGCGCCGAGTTCTGCGACGACTGCGGCGAGCCGATCCCGCCGCGCCGGCGCGAGGCGTTGCCCGGGGTGCGCACGTGCATTTCCTGCCAGGCGGAGCGCGACGGCGCGGTGCGCCACTCGGCGATCAACCGCCGCGGCAGCAAGGACAGCCAGCTGCGTTGACGAACGCCCTGCGCCCACGCATCGCCTGTTCATGAGCCGCAGCTTCATCCGCGCCCAGCACCTCGCGCCGCAGCACCTGCTGTCGAAGATCGCCGGGCGGGTGGCCGACAGCACCGCGCCGTGGCTGGTCCGGCCGCTGGTCCGGCGCTTCATCGATACGTACGGCGTCGACATGGGCGAGGCGGCCGAGCCCGCCGAAGCCTATCCCAGCTTCAACGCCTTCT
>JBGSBH010000142.1:0-6161 GCA_041730635.1 Cypionkella sp. | reverse complement strand
GTGCGGGTTATGGTTGGTGAATCGTTTGAATTTGACACTTGGGACGGAAAGCGTGCAATGCCGTTTGCGCTTGGAGCGACTTCAATGTTGGAAACTCCTCGGTGATGCTGTTCGTCACGGTGAACGATCTGCTGTCGCTGCCGATCTTCGGCTGACCGCGGGCCGGCCGGAGGGAGCGAACCGCGTGACGGGACAACGGGGCGCCGCCGCTTGATTGGGGACCGGGTATCGGGCAAGGGCGGCACGCCGCCGCGCAGGCCCGAACGCTAGGGCGAGCGGATCGAGATTATCACAAGCGTATGGATTGTTTTATGGACGGGAGTCCCACGTCGATGATGGCACGCGAAACCGCCGGCTCGCGAGCGCGCCCGAGGGCGTCGAAGCTGGCGCTCTCGCTGCTTTGCGGGACGGTCCTGGGCGGCTACCCCGCCGCCGCGCTGGCGCAGGACGCGGCGCCCGCCGTGGCTTCCGCCGAGCCGGCGCCGCAGGCCGACACGATCCGCACGATCTCGGTATCCGGCGCCCAGCGGCTCGAGCCCAACACGATCGTCTCCTACATCCGTCTGCGGCCCGGTCAGGTGTATACCCAGGCCGCGGCCGACCAGGCGCTGAAGGACCTCTACGCGACCGAGCTGTTCGCGAGCGCGAGCATCGTCAACAACGGCGGCGACGTGGTCGTCACGGTGGTCGAGAACCCGGTGATCAACCGCGTGGTGCTCGAAGGCAACAAGCGGCTCAAGAGCGACAAGATCACCCCCGAGATCAAGCTTGCGCCGCGGCAGATCTTCACCCGCTCGAAAGTCCGCGCCGACGTCGCCCGGATCGTCGAGCTGTACAAGCGGCAGGGCCGCTGCGCGGCCACGGTCGAGCCCAAGATGGTCGAGCTGTCGCAAAACCGGGTCGACGTGGTGTTCGAGATCAACGAAGGGCCGAAGTCCAAGGTCCGCCAGATCAACATCATCGGCAACGAAGCGTTCGACGACGGCGAGCTGCGCAGCGAGATGCTCACCAAGCAGGCGCGCGCGACCCGCTTCTTCTCCTCGCGCACCAGCTACGATCCCGATCGCCTGGCGTTCGACCAGCAGAAGCTGCGCCAGTTCTACCTGACGCAGGGGTACGCCGATTTCCGCGTCGTCTCGGCGGTCGCGGAGCTGACCCCCGACAAGCGCGATTTCATCATCACCTACGTGGTCGAGGAAGGCGAGCGCTACAAGTTCGGCGACGTCGCCGTGCAGAGCGAGCTGCGCGACTTCTCGAGCGAGGCGCTGACCAACAGCCTGCGGATGAAGACCGGCGACTGGTACGACGCCAAGCTGGTGCAGGACACCACCGAGCAGATGACCGAGCTCGCCGGCACCTTCGGCTACGCGTTCGCCGAAGTCGAGGACCAGTACCGGCGCAACAAGGACGACCTCACGATGGACGTGACGTTCGTCCTCAAGGAGGCACCGCGGGTCTATGTCGAGCGGGTGGACGTCAACGGCAACACGCTGACCCAGGACAAGGTCGTGCGCCGCGAGTTCCGCCTGGTCGAAGGCGATGCGTTCAACTCGCTGCAGGTCAAGCGGACCGAGAACCGCATCAAGTCGCTGGGCTATTTCCAGGAAAACTTCGAGATCGCGCGCAAGGAAGGCGCGACGCCCGACCGGATCGCGCTCGAGGCGAACATCGAGGAGCAGGCGACCGGGCAGCTGCAGCTGTCGGCAGGTTTCTCGTCGATCGAGAGCTTCATCCTCGCCGCCTCGATCCAGCAGCGCAACTTCCGCGGCCGCGGCCAGACCGTCGGGGCGGGGGTCAACTATTCGCGCTATTCGAAGAGCGCCAACCTCAGCTTCACCGAACCTTACGTGTTCGACAAGAACGTATCGGCCGGGATCGATCTCTACCGGCGCGATCTCAACAACTTCAATTACCTCAACAACGATCGCAACACGACCTTCCAGCAAACCACCACCGGCGGCCAGCTGCGGCTGGGCGTGCCGCTGACCGAATACACCTCGCTGGTGGGCAGCTACACGCTCAATTTCGACGACGTCACGCTCGACCCGTCGCAGTTTTTCACCAACCGCCAGAATCCGCCGGCGTTCGAGTGCGATCCGCTGCTCGCCGGGCGCTATCTGTGCGAGGCGGTCGGCAAGCGCACCAGCTCGATCCTCGGGCTGACGTTCGCCTACGATTCGCTCGACAGCCGGCTGCGGCCCACCCGCGGGCGCTCGGCCTCGCTTACCGGCGAATTCGCCGGCCTCGGCGGCTCGGTCAAGTACGGCCGGCTGCGCGGGCGCGCGGCGCAATACTGGCCGGTGCTCGGCAACTTCATCTTCTCGCTGCAGGCCGAAGGCGGGGTGATCAAGGCGTTCGGCGGCGACAGCGTGCAGCTGACCGACCGGTTTTTCCTCGGCGAGCCGCAGATCCGCGGGTTCGATATCCGCGGCGTCGGCCCGCGGGTGATCCGCCAGCCGCTCATCGACGATCCCAACAGCACCGATCCCAGCAAGTTCATCGTGCTCACCGAGCGCGACCAGGTGTCGGACGACGCGCTCGGCGGCGAGTTCTACTATCTCGGCCGCGCCGAACTCGAGATTCCGCTCGGCAGCTCGGTGCGCGAGCTGGGTCTACGGCCGTCGGTGTTCCTCGACGTCGGCGCGCTGTGGGGCGGCCGCAAGCCGGTGCTGACCAACAGCCCGTTCCCCGGGGGGATCGATTTCCCGCAGCGCGACGCCAACGGCAACGCGCTGTACACGCAGATCGATGCCGCGGCGCCGAACGCCAGCGGCGTCTGCACCCCCTCCGCGACGAGCGTGGTCACCAGCCCGACCAATCCCAACCCGCCCGCGTGCCTGGCCTCCAACGCCAACACCGCGATCGTCAGCAATGTCGGCCCGTTCCAGGAAATCTACCTGGGCGACACCCCCAGCCCGCGCGTGTCGGTGGGCATCGGGGTCAACTGGAACTCGCCGTTCGGGCCGTTCAGGATAGATTTCTCTCAGGTGCTGTTGAAGCAGCCGGGTGACGACACCAAGCGCTTCTCGTTCAACGTAGGAACCCAATTCTGATGAATACTTCCCTCAAGTCCCTGCTCGCCGCCGGGGCCGCGCTCGCCATGCTTTCGCCGATTGCTGTCGCCCCCGCGGCCGCCCAGGTGGTCAAGGGCATCGGCGTCGTCAGCCTGCCGGCGGTGGTGGCGAACTCGAACGCCTTCAAGACCGCCGAGCAGCAACGCCCGGTGACCTACAAGCCGCAGATCGACCAGGCCGAAGCCCGCCGGGCGGCGATCGCGGCGCAGCTCCAGCCGCTGATTACCAAGTTCAACGCCGATCGCCAGGCGAACCCGAACAATCCCGCGCTCAACACGCAGGCGCAGGCGATCCAGCAGATCCAGCAGTCGGGCCAGCAGGAGCTGCAGCAACTCGTCGCGCCGATCGCGCTGAGCCAGGCCTACGTGACCGAGCAGATCGAGGACAAGCTCGACGCCGCGGTGCAGAACGCCGCCCGCAAGAAGAACATCCAGCTGATCCTCGATCCCACGCAGGGCTCGGTGCTCTATGCCGATGCGGCGTACAACATCACCCAGGACGTGCTAAACGAGCTCAACACGCTGCTGCCGAGCGCGCAGCTGGTCCCGCCGCAGGGCTGGGCGCCGCGCGAAGTGCGCCAGCAACAGGCCGCGGCCGCCGCGGCGCAGGGCACGGCACCGGCGGCCACGCCGGCGCAAAATCCGCCGGCGACCCGGGGTCGCTGAGGCGGGCGAGCCGGGGGCAGGGCCGATGAGCGAGGATGGCGGGTCGCCGTACGACATTCTCCGGGTGCTCAAGGCCCTGCCGCACCGCTATCCGCTGCTGCTGGTCGACCGGGTCCGCTCGATCGAGCTCGGCGAGCGTATCCACGCGGTCAAGGCGGTCACCTTCAACGAGCAGTTTTTCCAGGGGCACTTTCCGGGCCGGCCGATCATGCCCGGCGTGCTGCAGATCGAAGCGCTGGCGCAGGCCGCAGGCGTGCTCGGAATCGAGACTTTCGAGCTCGCCGGATCGGGCAAGCTGGTTATCTTCATGGCGATCGAGAACGCCAAGTTCCGTGCGCCGGTGGAGCCCGGCTGCCTGCTCGATCTCGAGGTGGAGTTCGTCCGCAAGTCGACCCGGGTGTGCAAGTTCAAGGGCCGCGCGAGCGTCGCGGGCGCGACGACCTGCGAGGTCGAGTTTACCGCGATGATCGCCGACCCGCCGGCCGACGGCGAGCGCGACCGGCCGATCGGGTAACCGAGGCGGGTTGCATTCGCGGCGCGTCATCGCTAGGCGCGCGCCTTTCCCACCACAGCATGGACCGGTCGGAACCGTTCCGAGGCTACGGAGACACGCCATGAAGGCCGATACCCACCCCGACTACCACACGATCACCGTCCGGATGACCGACGGCACCGAGTTCCAGACCCGTTCGACCTGGGGCAGCGAGGGCGATGTGCTCGCGCTCGACATCGATCCCACCAGCCATCCCGCGTGGACCGGCGGCAAGCAGCAGGTGGCCGAAGGCGGCCGGGTGGCGAAGTTCAACCAGCGCTTCGGCGGGCTCACGCTCAAGAAGTGACGCCGGGCTGGGCTCGCTGGCGAGCCTCGGTCGCGGCGGCATGCTGCGAAGGCAGGGAGCGGCGGCAGATTGAAGGGGCGGTCCGCGCGGGCCGCCCTTTTTGCATCATCGAACTCCGCCAGCCGCGTCGCGGATTCGCCCCGAGCTCCGTCTCCAGCAAGATGGCTCAGCGAGTCCGCGAAACAATCTTGCGCGAGCGGTTTGTGGGGGCGGTTTTCGCTTCCCAAAGCCGGGCCATTATGCAACAGGCGGCGGCCCGCTGGGAAGCGCCTTGACGTGCCCTCGCAGCGGGGCAATGGCCCCGCCTCACGGCATGCCCGGGGCATGTGGCGATCGTAGCTCAGTTGGTTAGAGCGCCGGTTTGTGGTACCGGAGGTCGGGGGTTCGAGACCCCTCGATCGCCCCATTTCCCCGCCCGAATGCCGCACGATTTCAGCGCGATGCGGGGCATCCTTCGATGACGGCTTTCTGGACCCAGGCGGATTTCGATGACCACGAGCTGGTCCAGCTGGTGCGCGACCGCAAGTCGGGCCTGACCGCGATCATCGCGCTCCATTCGACCCATCTCGGCCCCGGCGCGGGCGGCACCCGTTTCTGGCACTACCCGCAGCCCGAGGATGCCCTGCGCGACGCGCTGCGGCTGAGCCGCGGAATGAGCTACAAGAACGCAATGGCCGGCCTGCCGATGGGCGGGGGCAAGGCGGTGATCCTCGCTGACAAGGGGCGCTCCAAGACGCCGGAGCTGATCGCCGCCTTCGCCGACGCGGTCGAAGCCTTGGGCGGCCGCTACGTCACCGCCGAGGATGTCGGCATCACCGAAGCCGACATGGCGGCGGTATCGCAGCGCACCAGCTACGTCTCGGGCCTGCCGGTCGCCGATGGCGAGGCGGGCGGGGACCCGGGGCCGTTCACCGCGATGGGCATCTATCACGGGATCAAGGCGGCGGTGGCGCACAAGCTCGGCAGCGACAGCCTGCGCGGAATCCGTGTCGCGGTGCAGGGCGCCGGCAGCGTCGGCGGCGGGGTCGCGCGGCTGCTGTACAAGGACGGGGCCGAGCTGACGGTCGCCGATGTCGACACCGACCGCGCGGAGGCACTGGCCGCCGAAGTGAGCGGCGAGGCGGTGGCGCCGGAGCAGATCATGTCGGTCGCCTGTGACGTGTTCAGCCCCAACGCGCTGGGCGCAATCCTCGACGAAGAGGGGATCGCGCGGCTCGATTGCCGGATCGTCGCCGGCGGGGCGAACAACCAGCTCGCCCGGGCCGAGCACGGCGCGCTGCTCGCGGAGCGGGGCATCCTCTACGCGCCCGACTACGTGATCAACGCCGGCGGAATCATCTCGGTGACGCTCGAGTACTTGTGCCGGCGCGACGGGGCGCCGTGCGACATCAACGAAGTGCGCAAGCGGATCGCGCAGATCCCCGAACGGCTGCGCACGATCTGGGAAGAAAGCGACCGCAGCGGGGTTCCCGCAGACCAGGTGGCCGACCGGATGGCGCAGCAGCTTATCGGCCGCTGATATTGCGATCCTGCCGGGGTTCGCCGGCGTTCGCGCCTTGCGGCGAGGGGCGCGCCCTGCCAAA